>JBKPIZ010000060.1:0-19308 GCA_046730495.1 Pseudomonadota bacterium | reverse complement strand
CTGCGCACAGGCCAGCCCGGCCGGTCCGGAGCCCACGATCGCGACCTTCTTGCCGGTCCGCTCGGTCGGCGGCTCCGGCTTGAGGCCTAAAGCGATGGCACGATCGGCGATCGCGCATTCGATCGATTTGATGGTGACCGGGTTCTCATCGATGTTGAGCGTGCATGACGCTTCACACGGCGCCGGGCAGATGCGGCCGGTCACTTCCGGAAAGTTGTTGGTCGAGTGCAGATTGCGCGCGGCCTCGTCCCAGTTGCCGGTGTAGACGAGGTCGTTCCAGTCCGGGATCTGGTTGTTGACCGGGCAGCCCGGCGTGCCGGGCGCGAGCGAGCCGGTGCCCTGGCAATAGGGTACGCCGCAATTCATGCAGCGCGCCGCCTGAGTGACGAGCTCTTTCTCCGGCAGCGGCAAAACGAATTCGCGCCAGTGCCGGATGCGTTCGGCGACCGGTTGGTAGTCGCGATCCTCGCGAGGATATTCGAGAAAGCCGGTGATCTTGCCCAAAGGCGCTCTCTATTGTTGGCAGCTTTATCGGCGGTCTTTGTGCGAGGTCACTCCGCGGCAATGGCTGCGGCCTTGAGCTCGTTGAGCGCGCGGCGATATTCGACCGGCATGATTTTGCGGAACTTCGGATACCAGCCCGCCCAGTCGCTCAATATCTTGGCCGCAACCGCCGAGCCGGTAAAGCCGGCGTGACGCGTGATCAGGTGGTGCAGCCGGTGGCCGTCGAAGCTGCTCAGATCCGACATGATGTCGACCAGCCCGTGCGCTTCGAGATCGCGCGCGTGGTGGAACACCCTGGCGTTGATGTCCTCTTCCTCCGGCATCGGTTCGAGATCGACCATCGCCAGATTGCAGCGTGAAGAGAAACTACCGTCGTCGTCCAGCACATAAGCGATGCCGCCCGACATCCCGGCGGCAAAGTTGCGGCCCGTCTGTCCCAGCACCACTACGACCCCGCCGGTCATGTATTCGCAGCAATGGTCGCCGGCGCCTTCGATGACGGCGATCGCTCCGGAATTGCGGACCGCGAACCGCTCGCCGGCCACGCCGCGGAAGTAGCACTCACCGGAAATGGCGCCGTACAAAACGGTATTGCCGACGATGATCGACTGCTCCGGCACGATTGCCGCATTGGCCTGAGGCCGCACCACGATCCGGCCGCCGGAAAGCCCTTTGCCGAGATAGTCGTTAGCGTCGCCCTCAAGTTCGAAAGTCACGCCGCGGGCCAAAAAGGCGCCGAAGCTCTGACCGGCCGTACCGGTAAAGCGCGCCACAATCGTGTCTGGCGGCAGGCCTTCGTGTCCGTAGCGTTTGGCGACTTCGCCGGAGAGCATGGCGCCCGCGGTGCGATCGGTATTCCTGATCGGAAACGCCATGCGCACCGGCTCGCGGCTCTCGATCGCAGCTCGCGATTTCGCGATCAGTTTGCGGTCGAGCACGTCGCGGATCTTATGATCCTGCCGCTCGCAATTGAAAATGGCGACGCTCGCTGGCACGTCCGGCTTCGTGAACAGTTTCGAGAAATCGAGCCCACTCGCCTTGGCGTGGGTGATCAGCTGGCGGCGATCGAGCATTTGCATCTGCCCGATCATCTCGTTGAAGGTGCGGAAGCCGAGCTCAGCCATGAGTTCGCGGACCTCCTCGGCGACAAAGAAGAAATAATTGATGATGTGCTCGGGCTGGCCGCGGAAACGCTTGCGCAGCACCGGATCCTGGGTAGCGACGCCGACGGGACAAGTATTGAGGTGGCATTTACGCATCATCACGCAGCCGGCGGCGATCAGCGGCGCGGTGGAGAAGCCGAATTCATCGGCGCCAAGGAGCGCGCCGACCACCACGTCGCGGCCGGTGCGGATGCCGCCGTCGACCTGGACGGCAATGCGGCCGCGCAGGCGATTGGCGACCAGCGTCTGATGGGTCTCGGCAAGTCCGATCTCCCACGGCGAGCCGGCATGTTTGATCGAGGTCAGAGGCGAGGCGCCGGTGCCACCCTCGAACCCGGCGATGGTGACGTGATCGGAACGTGCCTTTGAGACGCCGGCGGCGACGGTGCCGACGCCGACTTCGGACACGAGCTTGACCGAGACGTCGCCCTGCGGGTTGACGTTCTTGAGATCGAAAATGAGCTGGGCCAGGTCCTCGATCGAATAGATGTCGTGGTGCGGCGGCGGCGAGATCAGTCCGACGCCTGGCGTCGAGTGCCGCACCTTGGCGATGATCTTATCGACCTTACGCCCGGGCAGCTGCCCGCCTTCGCCAGGTTTGGCGCCTTGGGCGATCTTGATTTGCATCACGTCGGAATTGACGAGATATTCCGCAGTGACGCCGAAGCGCCCTGACGCGACCTGCTTGATCGCCGAGCGCATCGAGTCGCCGTTCGGCAGCGGCTTGAAGCGCTCGGATTCCTCGCCGCCCTCGCCGGTATTGGACTTGCCGCCGATCCGATTCATCGCGATGGCGAGCGTGGTGTGCGCCTCGCGCGAGATCGATCCGAACGACATGGCACCGGTCGAAAAGCGGCGGACGATGTTCTTTGCCGGCTCGACCTCTTCGAGCGGAACCGGCCGGCGACTATCCTCCTCGGCCGACTTGATGCGGAACAGGCCGCGGATCGTGTAGAGATGCTGCGACTGTTCGTTGATCTGCCGCGCGAACTGCCGATACTCTTCGTACGAATTGCCGCGCACCGCGTGTTGCAGCGCCGATACCGTGCCGGCATTCCAGATGTGCTCCTCGCCGCGCACCCGGAATGCATATTCGCCGCCGACGTCGAGCATCGATCGATAGATCGGCGCATCGCTGAACGCATCGCGATGCCGCCGCACCGCTTCTTCGGCGATCTCAGCGAGGCCGACACCTTCGATGCGGGTCGCGGTGCCGGTAAAATATTTGGCGACGAAGTCCGACTTCAGTCCGACCGCATCAAAAATCTGGGCACCGCAATAGGACTGATAAGTCGAGATGCCCATCTTGGACATCACTTTCAGCAAGCCCTTATCGACCGATTTGATGTAGCGCTTGATGATTTCCTTATCGTCGAGCTTTTGCGGTAATTCGCCTTTCATCTCGACGAGGGTCTCAAACGCGAGATAGGGATTGATCGCTTCGGCGCCGTAACCGGCGAGACAGCAGAAATGGTGCACCTCGCGCGGCTCGGCGGATTCGACGACGAGGCCGACCGACGTGCGCAAGCCCTCGCGGATCAGATGGTGATGCACGGCGGCGCAGGCCTGCAGCGAGGGAATCGGAATGCGATCGGCGCCGGCGCGGCGGTCCGAAAGGATAATGATGTTGATGCCATCGCGGACCGCGGCTTCGGCCCCGTCGGATAGTTCATCGATCGCCGTTTCCATCCCGGCGGCGCCCGATTCAGCGGGCCAGGTGGCATCGAGCGTCAGCGACCGAAAATGATCGCCGAGATCGGAAATCGAGCGGATCTTTTCAAGATTGGCGTTGGTGAGGATCGGTTGATGAACTTCGAGGCGCTTCTTCCGCGACAAGCCTTCGAGATCGAACAGGTTAGGCCGTGGGCCGATGATCGAGACGAGACTCATCACCAGCTCTTCGCGGATCGGGTCGATCGGCGGGTTCGTCACCTGCGCGAAATTCTGCTTGAAATAAGTGAACAGCAGCTTCGGCCGGTCCGACAGCGCCGAGATCGGCGTGTCGTTGCCCATGGAGCCGACCGGCTCTTCGCCGGTGGTCGCCATCGGCGTCATCAGGAGCTTAAGGTCTTCCTGCGTGTAGCCAAACAGCTGTTGCCGATCGAGCAGCGACAGGTTGGAGATCGGCGCCGCCTCCGGAGCGGGCGGCAGATTCTCCAGCACGATTTGGGTGCGCTCCAACCACTCCTGATAGGGATGGCTCCGCGCCAATTGCGCCTTGAGCTCCTCATCCGGAATGAGGCGGCCCTCGTCGAGATCGACCAGCAGCATCTTGCCCGGCTGCAGCCGCCATTTCACGACGATGTCCTGCTCGGGCACTGGTAGCACGCCCATTTCGGAGGCCATAATGATGCGATCGTCGCGCGTGACGAGAAAACGTGCGGGCCGCAACCCGTTACGGTCGAGCGTGGCCCCGATCTGGCGTCCATTGGTAAACGCGATCGCCGCCGGACCGTCCCAGGGCTCCATCAGCGCCGCGTTATATTCATAGAAGGCGCGGCGCTCCTCGCTCATGAGCGGATTGCCCGCCCAGGCCTCCGGAATCATCATCATCACTGCATGCGCGAGCGAGTAGCCGCCCATCGTCAGAAATTCGAGCGCATTGTCGAAACACGCGGTGTCCGATTGGCCTTCGTAAGAGATCGGCCACAATTTGTTGATGTCGGCGCCGAATTTCGGCGACGACACCGACGCTTGTCGCGCCGCCATCCAGTTGTTGTTGCCGCGCAGCGTGTTGATCTCGCCGTTATGCGCGATCATGCGGTAGGGATGCGCCAGCGACCAAGTCGGAAACGTATTGGTCGAGAACCGCTGATAGACCAGCGCCAGGGCGCTCTCGAAGTCCGGATCGTGCAGATCGGGATAATAGGTGCCGAGCTGATCGGCGAGGAACATACCTTTGTAGATCAGCGTGCGGCATGAGATCGAGACCGGATAATAATTCGACGTGTTGCGGGCGCGCCTGCCATAGAGCGTGCTCGAGATCGTCTTGCGCAGAATGTAGAGCCGCCGCTCGAACTCCTCTTCCGACGTGATCTTCGGATTGCGCGCGATGAAGACCTGCATGTGCACCGGCTCGGTCGGCTTGACCGATTCACCGAGCGTCGAATTGTTGGTCGGCACGTCGCGCCAGCCGAGAACGGCCATGCCGTCCTGCGCCGCCACCGCCGCGTAAGTGTCCATGATCTCGCGGCGCCAATCGGCGTCGTGCGGCATGAACAATGCGCCGACCGCGTAGTGGCCGAGCGCGGGCAGCTTGATGCCGAGCGCGGCAGCCTTTTTGGCGAGAAATTTATGCGGCGTCTGCACCAGGATTCCGGCGCCGTCGCCGGCGCGAGGATCGGCGCCGACCGCGCCACGATGCTCGAGATTGAGCAGAATCGTCAGCGCGTCTTCGATGATCTTGTGCGACTTACGTCCTTTGATGTCGGCAATAAATCCGACGCCGCAGGAATCCTTTTCCAGCGTCGGATCAAACAAGCCGAAACCAGACGCGGTCATCGTCCACGCGCTCCTCGCGGGACCCCTAAACGCCCAGGTATCGCGGGTCCGGCGCACGACAGCCCGCGCAGGATGGCGACATCCTGCGCCAGGGCGATTAACTCATCCAGGAGGCAACCTTCGATCCGCTCAACGGCCGCTGGTTGCTAGTTCTTGCCGCCGTCCGACGCGCCCTCGCCACCCGGCAGCCGATCCGCGCGTCTCGTCGGATTGCGACCGACCGCGCACTTTGGGATCATAATTGGGACAGCAATGCTGTCCTATGCGAAACATGGCAAATTCTCGGCGCTAACACAAGCCGCACAGGCCGAAAGCCGGCGGAAAAAGCGCCCTTTCCGGCCCAACGACATCGCGCTCCCCCTGTTCCGCGCTCGCAGTGGATCATGGGATGGAACGGACTGCAAATGCGCCGCGTCCGTTGGCGAGTGGCCCGACCGGCACCATGCCGGTGCGTCCTTGCGCCCGCTCAAGAAGCGGCGCAGAAACGGTTCGCGCAGCCAGTTACACTCGCCTTTCGCGCAAGTGCAGCCCCCGCTAGGTCTTCGCCAAATGAATTTTGCCAGCGACAACACGGCGCCGGTCGCACCCGCCATTCTCGATGCGCTGACCGAGGCGAGCCGCGGCTACGCGCGCGGCTATGGCAATGATGATTGGACAACGGCGGCCGAGCGCAGGTTCTGCGAGATTTTCGAACGTGACGTGGCGGCCTTCCTGGTGCCGACCGGCACGGCGGCAAACGCCTTGGCGCTCGCGCAAGTCTCGCCGCCCTGGGGTGCTGTTCTCTGTCACGCCGAATCCCACATTCTCACTGATGAATGCGGTGCGCCCGAATTTTTTGGCAACGGCCTCAAGCTTGTCGGCTTGGCCGGCGCGGCCGGCAAGATCACCGCCGAGGGCCTCCATACGGCACTCGCCGGCTATGGCGGGCATAGTCCGCATCAGGTGATTCCATCGGCGCTGTCGCTCACGCAGGCCACCGAAGCCGGCACCATTTACCGCACCGATGAGATCGCTACGCTCGCGCACATTGCGCGGCAGCGGTCGCTTGCTGTCCACCTGGACGGCGCCCGCTTTGCCAATGCGCTAGTCCGGCTCAATGCCACGCCTGCCGAGATGACGTGGCGCAGCGGGGTCGATGTGTTGTCGCTTGGCGCGACCAAAGGGGGGGCATTGGCAGCCGAGGCTGTGATCTTCTTCGATCCCGCCGCGGCGGTCTGTTTCGGCGAGCGCCGCAAGCGCGGCGGTCATCTTCTGTCAAAACATCGTTTCATCGCCGCGCAGTTCTTGGCCTATCTTGCCGACGATCGCTGGCTTGATCTGGCCCGCCATGCCAATGCGATGGCCGACAAATTGGCGACCGCGCTGACCGCAATCGGCCTGCAACCAATCTGGCCCGTCGAGGCCAATCTCGTCTTTGTGGTTGTGCCGCAGGCGCTGGATGCCAAGCTCAGGGCGGCCGGCGCGAGCTATTATGTCCGCAATAGCGACGGTTTGGACGCCGGCGCGGACAATGTCCTCATACGGCTCGTCACCTCGTTTGCCACTGTCGAGGAAGACGTCGGCCGCTTTGTGGACCTCTGCGCCAGATTTGAGGCGCGCCCAAAGATGCGCCCAAGGGTCGCCCCAATTTGAGGCTCATCTTTGGGGCGGCGTACAGTGCGACGGGGGGGAGGGGATTGACCGTGCTGCGACGATCAGCAATCGCGTTCGCATTTTGCGCGCTGTCCGCTGTCTCCAGCTTTGCCCAGCCTTCACCAGGCCCTTCACCATCGCAGCAGACACCGCTGCGCGGTTTTGTGCCGCCCTATGAGATCCTGCGCACGCTAAGAGCGGCCGGTTTCCAACCGCTGGCGCCGCCACTGCGCGAGGGCACAACTTATGTCGTGCGCGCGCTCGATTATCGCGGCATCCCCATGCGGGTAGTCGTGGATGCCCATTCCGGCGCAATCCGCGACGCCAACCGCATCGTTGCCGGTCCGGGACTTTACGGCCCTTATATGCCCGGCCCCTACGCGCCAGCCTATTATGGCCGGCTCGCAGCACCAGCTTATCCGCCTCCTGACGACGTCGAGCCCGGTTACGGGCGGCCGCCCTATATCGGCGCGTCCGAACTACCATCCGGCGATCGGCATTCTTCCGGGCTTGGTCTCGTGCCCTTGCCGCGGGCCCGGCCCGCCAGTCTCGCTGAGCCTGTGAATGAACAGAAGCCGGTCGCTCGACCGGATGTCGCGACCACCGCGCCGGCGATGCCGCAAACTGGGCCATCGAGCCGGCCCGCTAAGGACGCCGCCGTTCCTGCGATCAACGACTAAAGCTGCAGAAGTAAAAAAGCGCCCCGGAAATCCGGGGCGCTTGCGAAATGCGTCGCTAAAGACCGTTACGCGGCCTTCTGGTTCGCGATCACGGTCGGGCCGCCGACCTTGCCGTTGATCGGGATCGAACGCGGTTTCTTCGCCTCAGGGATCTCACGCACCAAGTCGACGTGCAAGAGACCGTTTTCGAGGCTCGCGCCCTTCACCAGCACAAAATCGGCGAGCTGGAACACGCGTTCGAAGGTACGCGCCGCAATGCCCTGATAGAGCACGTCGCCGCGCTTCTCTTCCTCCTTGGCGTTCTTTTCGCCGCGGATCGTCAGCGTGTCTTCCTTCGCCACGACCGAAAGCTCCGGCTCATTAAAGCCGGCAACCGCCACCGAAACGCGATACGAATTTTCGCCAGTGCGCTCGATATTGTAGGGCGGATAACCGGGCGCCGCGCCCTCGAGGCCCTGATCGAGCAACGAGAACAGACGGTCGAAGCCGACGGTCGAACGATAAAGGGGTGATAAGTCGAAAGTTCGCATGGCATATCCTCCTTCTGAAGCGACATGCGGATGACTCGCCCATTTGGGCCGAGCCGGATTGCGCAGCCCTGAATGGCCAGCGCGAAATGTATATGGGGCATTATCCGGGTCCCGCAAGGGATCATAAGCGATTGATTATGCATATTAATATTGCAGTGTGGCGAACCCGCGTTCTGGCCTTTCGCCGAGGTTCCGCGACCGGTTCCTTGCCGTGGCCGGTTGGGCACATTGAGCGGGCGTCGGCTGCTGTTATAAGCGAATGCTACGGCTCGCCCGAAACGCCTTTTCATGAAACTTGTCTCGATTCCCGCGAACCCGGTGCCCGATAACTTTGTCACCGGCGCGCTCACGACCCCTGACGGCGTGACGCTTCGCTTCGCCCGCTGGCTGCCACCGGCTGGTCGCCGCGGCACCGTGTGTATTTTTCAGGGGCGCTCGGAATGGATCGAAAAATATTTCGAGACTGTGCGCGATCTGCGCGCACGCGGTTTCGCGGTCGCGGCGCTGGACTGGCGCGGGCAGGGACTTTCGGATCGTGCGCTCAAAGACCGCCGCAAAGGCTATGTGCGCGACTTTGCCGACTACGATCTCGACCTTGAAACTTTCATGCGCGATATCGTTTTGCCCGATTGTCCGCCGCCGCTGTTCGCACTCGGTCATTCAACCGGCGCCAACGTGCTTATCCGCGCCGCACATCGCGGCCGGCACTGGTTCGATCGCATGGTGCTTATCGCGCCGCTGATCGCGCTCGGCGGCGTGGATTATTCCATGGGTACAGGTTGGGCCATCGTCCGCGCGCTGCGTTTGGCTGGATTGGGCGGGATGTATGTGCCGAGAACAGACACCAGCATCGTTGAATCGCGGCCCTTTCTCGGCAATATTCTCACGTCCGACCCGGTGCGCTATGCGCGCAATGCCGCGATTCTCGAAGCGGAGCCGGCGCTCGCGCTGGGGGCGCCCACCGTTGCCTGGTGTGACTCGGCATTTCGCTCGATGCGCGCATTGCGCGAACCGAGCTACCCGGCGCGCGTTCGCCAGCCGATGCTGATTGTCGCCGGCGGCAACGACCAGATTGTTTCAAACTCCGCAATCGAAGACTTCGCCGGCCTATTGCGGGCTGGTTCGCATCTCGTCATCGTCGGCGCGCAACACGAACTCCTCATGGAGCAGGATCGTTTCCGCTCGCAGTTTTGGGCGGCGTTCGATGCGTTTGTGCCGGGCACGCCGCTTTATTGAGATCCCAATCGCGTTGCGGCTCAGCTTTTCAGAAGTTCGAGCGCCTGCGCGTGGACGCGCTTGTCGCCTGCGGCCACGATGCGGCCGCCGTCATGCGGCCGGCCGTTTTCCCAGGTGGTGATGATCCCGCCGGCGCCTTCAATGATCGGAATAAGCGGCAGCACGTCATGCGGCTTGAGTTCGGTCTCGATCACGAGATCGATATGGCCGGCCGCCAGCACGCAGTAAGCGTAGCAATCGCCGCCGTAGCGCGACAGCCGCACCGCGCGCTCGACCCGTTGAAAGCGCTGCCGGTCGCTCGGCGTCATTAACAACGGACTGGTGGTGCACAGCACGGCGTCCTCGACCGAGGCGCAGGCGCGCACGGCCAAGGTTCGATCGCCGGCCGGGCCGCGATAACGGGCGCCGCGGCCGTCGCCGGAAAAATGCTCGCGGGTGAATGGCTGGTGCATCATGCCGTAAATCGGCTCGCCGCGGCGGGTCAGCGCAATGAGCGTTCCCCAGGCCGGCATGCCGCAAATAAACGATTTGGTCCCGTCGATCGGATCGAGCACCCAGACATATTCAGCGTCGCGCCGCTCGACGCCAAATTCCTCGCCGACGATGCCGTGCTCGGGGAATGTGCGTTTGATCAGGGCGCGCATGGCCGCCTCGGCGGCGCGGTCGGCGGCGGTTACCGGATCGAAGCCGCCGGAGCGGCTCTTGTTTTCAATGCCAAGCGCACTGCGAAAGAATGGCCGGATGGTCTCGCCGGAAATGGTGGCGAGTTCATCGACGAAGGCACTAAAGTCAATCGCCGTCATCACAACCCCTGCAGCTCGAGCCTATACCCATTGTGCGCTGCCGCTTTGCGGAGTGCGGAAAGGCCGACCGGTATTCGGAAACTCTTCGGCCGCTATGCACGAAAGCCGAGTTGGCGAACTTTTGAGCAGACGAAGTGGTCCCGATATAGTATTGAAATCGTGAATGTTTTCTTCGATTGCCCGGCAAATATGCACAATCCTCGGAAATTCTATGGGGAAAATCGCTGGATCCGTCGCCGATCAGTCTTGAATTTTGTGCGGCGCAGTGTATGTTGCTGCAGTGCGGTAGCGAGAGAGTCTCTCCCGTTACCGTCGCCCTCCTTGGGCGTTTCCTCCCTAGACTTGGGCCGCTCCCGCAAGGTGAGCGGCCCTTTTTCTTAACCGTCCGCGCCGGCCTATTCGGCGGCGGCTCGGTAAGGCCGCAACTCTTCGATCGGGATATCGGCAAGCCGATCGGCCAATATTTCGAACTCCTGCGCCAGCTTGGCAAAGGAGCCTGAGGGTTCGTATCGGCGTTCATCCATATACAGCGCGCGGTTGATCTCAAGCTGAATGGCGTGCAACCCGGCGGCCGGATTGCCGTAATGCTCGGTGATGAAGCCGCCAGCATATGGCTTGTTACGGCTCACGGTATAGCCGAAGCCGCGCATGCATTGCTCGATCGTTTCCGGCACGATGCCGACGCAGCTTGTGCCGTAGCGATCACCGAGCACGAGATCGGCGCGTGGACGCTCGTCACGGCCCCCCGTGCTTGAGGGCATCGAGTGGCAATCGATCAGGATGGCAGCGCCAAAATCGCGTTGCAGCTGCATAAACAAGCGGCGCAGCGCGCGATGATAGGGTTTGTAAAGGCCATCGATGCGGCGCATCGCCTCGGCGACGGCAATACGCTGATCGTAGATTTCCTGGGCGTCGCCGACCACACGCGCCACCGTGCCCAGCCCGCCCGCCACGCGCATCGAGCGCGTATTGGCGAACGAAGGCAGCCGGCCGTCGAACATCCGCGGGTCGAGCTCATAGGGCTCACGATTGACGTCGACATAGCAGCGCGGAAAGTGCGCCCGCACCACCGGATGGCCACGGGTCAACACGCCTTCGATCAGCTCGCCGACGAAGGAATCCTCCGATCGGCGCAGCGTCGCCAAATCGAGCCGGGAGGTCAGCAGGAATTCACGCGGATAAACCCGCCCGCTATGCGGCGAGTTAAACAGCAGCGGACCGCGGCACTCCGCCGGCTCCAGGGCTTCGAACGGGGGGTCGAATTCGTCCTGTAGTTCCGGCATGACGCTGGCGGGGCTTTCCTCGATTCGTCGCGTGGGCCTTTGGGATATTTTCCATAGGCGCCGGAGCTTGCCAAGGCCATTCGCTGCCGCGCCCGGCGCCGGATGCGGCGCGCTTTCACCCGATGTTTACCTGACGTCCCGCTTATGGGATGCAGGGGGCCGGCGAAAAGCCGGGTTCGCTGGTTATGTCCAAAATCCTGCTTGCCGAAGACGATATCGATATGCGGCGATTCCTGGTGAAGGCGCTGCAGAACGCCGGATTCGAGGTGATTTCCTACGATAACGGCCTATCCGCCTATCAGCGATTACGTGAGGAGCCGTTCGAGCTCCTGCTCACCGATATCGTCATGCCGGAAATGGACGGCATCGAGCTGGCCCGCCGGGCCGCCGAACTCGATCCGGACATCAAGATCATGTTCATCACCGGCTTTGCCGCCGTAGCGCTCAATTCGGATTCAAGCGCCCCCAAACACGCCAAGGTGCTGTCCAAGCCGATCCATCTGCGTGAATTGGTCACCGAAGTGCAGAAACTGCTGGCCGCTTGAGCGGATAAAAAGTGCGCCTGGGCTACACGCTTCTCACATGGCGCAAGAAGCTGTCGACGTTGCTCTGCACGCCGCGGGTATGGTCGAACAACCGCTTCGTGGTCTCGAGCACTTCGTTCGAAGCCGCAAAAGTCGCATCGGCATGGCCGTTCAAGTCGACCATATCTTCCGCCACCGATCGAGAATTGTCCGCGGCGGACTGAGCGCTGGCGAAAATCCCGGCCGTCGCGGCGGATTGCTGCCCGATCCCAGTCGAGATTTCTGTAGCGAAGGCTTTGAGATTCTTGATCGCCGCAATGATGTGGCTGATGGTCGAGACAACGGCGGCGCATGTTTCGCGCACCGCCGCGATCTTGCGAGCGATCTCGTCGGTGGCTCGCCCGCTTTGCTGCGCCAATGTCTTCACTTCACCGGCCACCACCGCGAACCCCTTGCCGGCCATGCCGGCCCGGGCCGCCTCGATGGTTGCGTTCAGGGCCAATAGATTGGTCTGCTGGGCGATGCCCTGGATCAGATCGGTGATCGGCAGAATCTGCTCAACCGAGGCAGCAAGCTTCGCCAGCTCGGCACTGGCGCTTTCCGATTGCTCCGCGGTGTCGCTGGTAAGTTTGAACACGTCATTTGTACGCAGCGCCAATTCATCGATCGTTCGCGACAGCTCGCTCGCCGCTTGCGCCACCGTCTCCACATTCTCGCGGGTATTGACGACGGCTCTCACCGTGGAGCCGGATTTCGTCACGGTGTCTTCGGCCACCTTGGCCATGGTTTCGGCGTTGTTGCGAACCGCGGTGACTGCTTCCACGAGCTGAGCGGCGATCTGCTTGACCGACCCCTCGAACTCCGCGGCCAGCGCGGCCATTTCCTCGCGCCGTTTCTGCGTCCGCTGCTCCTCCGCTTCGCGGCGAGCGAGCTGCATGGCCTGAATCTCGAGGACGTTGCGTCGGAAAATCTCGATTGCTTCGATCATCCGTCCGATTTCGTCGGCGCGATCCGCGTAATCCAGCCGGACGGTGGTGTCGCCGGTCGCCAGCCTTTGCATGGCATCGGTGATCGATGTGATCGGCTTGACGATCGATCTGGCAACAAAAGCCATGGCCGCGACGCTGACCAGAAAGCAGGTGATCAACCCGATGCCGAGCGAAAGCATCTCGCGACTGGTGGCAAGCGATAGAGCTGCGACAATCGAATACGACTCCGCCATGATCGCATTCAGAATCTTGCGAATGTTGCCTTCGATTTCGGTGAAGCTGTCGTCGGTCTGACCGAGCATCATTGTCGCCATCGGCGGATCGGTCCTGCCGACGTCGAGAACGTCCCTGGCGGTGCCCTCATATTTCTGCAGCTTTTTGTCCAGCGCCCTGAGCTCGGCCTTGATCCCGGCGGAGAGGTCCTGTCGCGCCGCGAGCTCATTGAAACTGGTCCTGACGGACGAAAAGTCGGTTTCAATTTCGTCTCGCAGAGTCTGCAGAAGTTTTTCATCTACGCCGTTGCTAGCCCAGGACACGTAGCGGAAGATCCGCATATGCGCGGCAACGACCGAGTTATTGACCACCACCGCCGCACTGCGGCTCGGCAGGTTGGAGCTTGTAAGCTCGTCCAGATTCCGGGAGATCTCGCGTGAACCGAGCACCGCGATCACGCCCATTGCGATCAAGCAGATCAGCACCACCGCGGCAGCGATGAAAGTTTTGGTGCGAATCGTCAGGCGTGAGAAAAACCGTGACGCCGGCGCGTTGGCGAATGTCCGCATGGTGTTGCTTTGTCCGGCAATGTCCTCGATTAGCCGAGAGCGTTACTCCCGGTACACTCCAACGCCGACGAAAAAGTCACCCATCCTTTCGACGTAGCTGGTCTTGTCTTCGATCTTGTTGTTGATCGGGTTAGGCCACTTGTAATTGACCCACCCGAAGCCGGGTCCGCTGGCAAGACGGATCATTTCGCGGATCAGGTATTTGCCGTCCTGATCCTTCAGGTCGAGCAGGTTTTTGCCGATCAGCGCCGGCCGCGCGCCATGCGCGACACACCGGCCGCTCAAGTCGTAAATGAAGGGGTAGAGGTCACGATCATGGAAAGTCGCGACGGACTTGTCGGAAACCGCTTTGAACGTCGAGTCAGCGCCGGCCTTTGCAAACATGTCTTCGACGCGTTTGACCATCGCGACAGCCTCGTCCCGGGTGCCATATTCACCGGCGGACGCAAAGGAAATCTGGGCCACGAATGCAATCGCCGCGAACGCCGCAAACACCCGAAACATAGTGGGGCTCCATGAAGGGATGGCAGCCCAGTCACAATGGAGCAACACAATTTAATGATTATTTAATCTGATCGTGCACCGAGGCTGATTTGGTGCGCGAAACAGCTGTCAGATGGCCGTTTTTGCCGGCTCGCGGCTGTTAGCGTCCTGAATTCCGTAGTCGCGCCGATCATCAACCGGCGTTCAGCACGTCGGCGATCCAGTCGAACATGTAGTGTACGCCGATCGTAATGTTATCGACCTGGCAATGATGAAAGCCACCCTCGTCGCGGCTGAAGACTTTGAGCGCCTTCTGCTTGGAGCCAGCCGCTTCAAACAGCTTCTCGGCCAGCTCAAGGGGTATCTGTTCATCGCCGCCGCCGTGCAGCAGTAAAAACGGGCAGTCCATCTTTTGCACGATGCCGTCGAGTCGGAAACCTTCGAGTTTTTTCAGCGCAGAGGCGCGGTCGGAAACGCCGAGCACCCATTGCAGATGCTCGGGCGGTACCGAAAGCGATAAAACCTTGCCGGAATTGAGCTCTTCCAAGCGGCGCGCCCAAATCTCGTGATAATCCCATTGCGCGCCCCAAGCGACGCAACAGGCAAAACGCGGCTCCAGCGCGGCGGCGCGCGGCGCATAATAGCCGCCAAGCGAGAGCGCCATGACGCCGATCCGCATCGGATCGAATTCGTCGCGCGCGGCAAGATATTCGTAAGCCGGCGTTGCGTAATTCTCGGTTTCGGCAATCAGCGGCAGATTGCGAAAGCGGACGCTCTCGCCGTTACCCGGTCCGTCGACAATGAGGCAACCGACGCCGCGCGCAGCGAGATCGGGGATGCCATAGCCGTATTGCAGCTCCTTGGTGACGTCGAAACCGTCAAAAAATATCATGGCCGGCGCCGGGCGTGCGCCGGTCGCTTCTCGGTCGGGGTGCACCAGCAGCGCCGGCAGGCTAATATTTTCGTAGGGCACCTCGACCGGCTCGATGCGTGGGCGGCGGATCATCGCGGCGGCGTCTTTGAACAGCGTCACCGCGCGCGCGTAGATGTCCATGCTCCGCTGCGAGCGCGGTTGAACGAATCGCTCCCCGGTCTGGTAATAGCGCGTTGCCCGCATGAAGCAGGAAGCGGCGGTCAGCTTGTGGCCGGCGCGAAGCGCGTCACGGCCACGCGCCTCGATTTTCTCGCCCATCCGCGCCCATTCCTCGAACCATGCAGTGTCATCGCCGACCCGCTCGGCGAGCGCGCGGCCGACCCGATTGACTTCATCGATCTCAATCCCGGTCCATGGCGCTGCGGAGAGGCAGATCAACAGGCCCATCGACCACCGGTAATTGCCCGGAAAATAGAGGAATGCGGGATCGTCCCTTTTGTCGTCCGGCATGCTGGCTCCGTGGCTATAATTCGGCGGCAGGGTGTTCGACGAGGAAACATATGCGGGCGGACAGAATCAAATATCCGATGGGCGCGCTCACGGCGGAGGGGGCTCTGATCTATGACGAGAATGTGTCGGGGAAGCGTCCCGCCGTGCTGCTGGCGCCGAATTGGATGGGCATGACGGACAAGGCAATCCAGCGGGGTAAGTTGGTGGCGGCAAATCGCTACGTGGTTTTCGTTGCCGACATGTACGGCGCCGGAACGCGACCGGCCGATTTCGACGAGGCGGCCGCCTTGGCTAACCCATTGCGTGCGGACGCCGTCGAGCAGCGCCGGCGTGTCAAAGCGGCCTTTGAGACAATGATCGCGCAAGCAAAAATGCGCAATTTGATCGATGACCGGCGCGCCGCGGTCGGTTTTTGCTTTGGCGGCGGCAACGTCCTGGAACTGGCGCGCGATGAGGCCGATCTGGCAGCGGCCGTTTCGATCCATGGTGACTTAAAAACCGCCTTGCCGGCCGAGAAGGGGAGCGTCAAGGCGGCGCTGCTGGTTGCTCACGGCGCCCCCGATCCGGTGACGCCAAAGGCCGACCGTGATGCCTTCGAGGCGGAAATGAATGCGGCCGGGGCGAAGTGGCAGATGGTGGTCTTTTCGGGGGTTCTGCACGCCTATACCGATCAGGGCGCTGATGTCCCTGGAATTGCTGCCTGGGACGAAGCAGCCGCGCGGCAGACCTACGCACTGACCCATCAATTCCTGGCCGATGCCTTCGCCGCGCGACTGTGAGTTGCGGGCCGCCTGCCGAGTTCCCGATAAAGCGGCCCAGCGACCCGAATGGCCGCACGGTTTGCCGCAGAGGCTGCGGCCAGCTGGGAAAGTGAACATTCCCTTCATAACCGATCGCCATGCCGGGGCGGAATCAGTGATCGCTCCACTCCACTGCGGGCCAATTTTTGAGGAGGATGTTCAAAACTGCATCGGGAATCGTGTTGCCCGTTGTAGCCTTCGACACGCCGTGACACGATCAGCGATCACTTTTTGCGGTCTCGTAGTGCCATGCCACGTCGGAAATTTCCCTGGGCGTCTCTGACCGACGATGAGCTGCTCAAGGTCCGGCTCAAGGATCTCAGAGTCACGGTTGCGGGCACCTGGCTCGAAAGCTGCCTCAGGGCGCTTTATCGCGAGCTTGATGAGCACGACATTCGCGTCCGGCCGCACGCCTGGATTTCCAGTGAATGGTTCAGCCCGGAAAACACCCCCGGCATCGCCATCCCCTTTTATTTGGCGCATCCCCGGTTGATGCAGCTGGAAAAGAGAATGATTCTCGAAGTCGAAGGCGGAACCTGGTCCGAATGCATGCGCATCCTGCGGCATGAATGCGGACATGTGGTCACCCATGCCTATCAACTCTATCGCCGCCGCCGCTGGCAGCAGCTGTTTGGCCCCTCGTCGAAGCATTACCCGCGTTATTACCGGGCCAATCCCGCCAGCCGCAATCACGTTCAGAATTTGCGGCTGTGGTACGCGCAAAGTCATCCCGACGAGGACTTCGCCGAGACCTTTGCAGTGTGGCTGCGGCCGCGCTCGCATTGGCGCACCCGCTACGCCGACTGGCCGGCGCTCAAAAAGCTCGAATATGTCGACGAGCTAATGGACGAAATTGCCGGCAAGCGACCGACTCTGACGCATCGGGAAAAGGTCGACCCAATCAGCGCGCTCAGTCAAACGCTCGGAGATTATTACAAAAAAAAGCGCTCGCTTTATCTTGTCGATACGCCCAAGACCTACGATCGCGATCTGCGGCGCTTGTTTTCGGACGATCCACGGTATTACCGCCGCGAAGCAGCTTCATCATTCATTCGGCGCAATCGCGCTGCCGTGCGCGAGCTGGTCGCGAGGTGGACGGGAGAATATCAGCTGACCTTCGACGCGGTGCTCGACGAAATGATTCAGCGGTGCCGTGAGCTGAATTTGCGAGCAATCGGTCCCGAACGCAAATTAATCATGGAATTCACCGTGCTGTTGACCGCTAAGACCATGCATGCATTGTTTGGTCCGTCGCGGCGCAGGTGGATCGCATTATGAAACGGCTTCGCGTCCTGGTGCTCGTCCACCCGGACCTGATACCTCCGGAATCAAGCAAGGGCTACACCGAGCAAGAAAAAAACCTTTGGAAAACCGAATACGACGTGGTGACCACGTTACGCGCCGCCGGTCACGAGGTGCGGCCGCTTGGCGTACATGATGAGCTCAAGCCGATCCGTGACGAAATCGAAGCGTGGAAGCCCGATGTCGTGTTCACCTTGCTCGAGCAGTTTCACGGCGAGGCGATCTACGACCAGAATGTCGTCAGTTATCTCGAGCTGCTGCGCGTGTCCTATACCGGCTGCAATCCGCGTGGCTTGATGCTGGCGCGCGGCAAGGATCTGTCCAAAACGCTTGTGCAACATCACCGCGTCCCGGTGCCGGACTTCGCGGTGTTTCCGATGCACCGCAAGGTCAAGCGGCCAGCGCGGCTGGCTTTGCCGCTGATTGTCAAAAGCGTCAATGAGGACGCTTCATACGGTATTTCGCAGGCGTCGGTCGTCGACAGCGACGACAAGCTCATCGAGCGCGTCAAATTCATCCACGAGCGCATCGGCACTGCCGCTATTGCCGAGCAATATATTGAAGGCCGGGAAATCTATGTCGGCATCGTCGGCAATGACCGCTTAGTGGTGCTGCCGGTCTGGGAGCTGCAATTCAAAAACATGCCGCAAGGCGATTGGCTGATCGCCACCGAAAAGGTCAAACACGACACCGGTTACCAGGAGCGCCGCGGCATTCTGCACGGCCCCGCCAAGGATCTGACGCCGGATTTGACGGCGCGCATCCAGCGTTTGGCAAAGCGCATCTATCGGACGCTTGAACTCGACGGCTATGCCCGGATCGATTTCCGTCTCGCCGCCGACGGCACACCCTATTTTCTCGAAGCCAACCCGAATCCCGAAATCGCCGAAAGCGAGGAATTTGCCACGGCCGCCCGTCATGTCGGGATGAGTTATCCGGATCTGTTGCTGCGGATCGTGGCGCTTGGCATGCGCCGGCGCGGGGCAACGAGCATGGTTGCCGCATAAGCAGAGAGAGAGCGCGCGACGGTTGCGTCTTGCGCTTTACGCGCTCCTATGCCGCTCCCGGCCGCCGCGCGGCGTGTGCGCCGCCTCGTGCTTTGAAGCATGCCCTTCGCGCGCGACACGCGTCGTATCGTGTTTGGCGTCGTGCGTTGCGCCACGCCCTGCGCGCGCGATACGCAATAGCTCGTGTTTGGTTTCGCGCTTTGACGCAGGCTTGGAGGTTTCGCGAGCAAGATGGCGCGTTTCGTGCGCCCGCTCATGCTTGCTTTGGCGAGGTTGGTCCGGTGCGGCCGGCATGGCGGCTTGGTTGGTCACCCCCGGATTTGGCGTTTCTGCGTCTCCCGCAGGTGCGCGTTTGGCATGCTCCAATTCGCTCTGCTGCATCTGTTCCTGCTCGACATTGGCGAAAGCCGGCAGGCTGCGGCACGGCAGGTGCGGCACGAAGGTCAGCGCCGCGTTTTCGATCGGCATCGTCTTCCAGGTTTCCACCGACAGTCCGGTGACGCGCACGACATAATCGCGGGTTTCGCGCGGCAGGCTGGCGCGACGCTCCAGCCACTCGATTACGCGGTGCGCGCCCGCATTGTACGCGGCGGCAACAAAGCCCAGATTGCCGAATTGCAGGCGCAGGCGCTGTAAAAAGCGCGCCGAGGCGGGGATCGCCTGCATCGGGTCGAATGGATTGGCAAGTCCGGTCTCGGCCGCAGT
>JBKPIZ010000059.1:0-4332 GCA_046730495.1 Pseudomonadota bacterium | reverse complement strand
GTCGGGCATCTGGTGCTGGCCGGCTCGTTCACGCGCGTGGTCCACGCCCGCAAGGGCGACACGCTGCACGCCGATTTCGGCAGTCTCGGCGGCATCGCCGTCCAATTCGTCTGAGCTGCCGGCAAGGACCCTGGAAGTATCTTGATTGTTAGCGCCGCCCGGCGCGATCATTGATCGACTTGGACCTTGATCCAAATTCGATTCAATCGATCAAGGTCTAAGTTGTCTTTTGAGCATGATCTTATCCGAAAACCGGACACCACTTTTCGGGATCATGCTCTAAGCTCTGGCGCGGGGGCGCGAAGTGTTTGGAAATTATTGTAGGCGTTTACTTGTGGCCGCCGCGGCAATCGTGACGCCGGCCGCGATGCTGCACGCCGCCTTGCCGACAGAGCCGGAGGTTTCCGGCCGCAGCTCCTTTGCCGGCCAGCTCCTGATCGCCTCGCCGAGCTTGCGCGACCCGTTCGATCACGCCGTGATCGTGATCGCGCGGCACGATCGCTCTGGCGCCCTCGGCATCGTCATCAACCGGCCGATAACGCGGCGGCCCATTGCCACCGTGCTTGCGGCGCTCGGCGCCGACGCTGTGGGCGTGACTGACAGTGTGTTGATATTTCTCGGCGGGCCGGTCAGCCCGAATGCCGCCTTTGCCCTGCACAGCACCGAGTATCATGGGTCGCACACGCTCGACATCGACGGCCACGTGGCCTTGAGCGATGCCGCCGAGGTGCTGCGCGATATCGGGATTGGGCACGGACCGAAACAGAGCCTGATCGCGTTCGGCTATGCCGGCTGGGCGCCACAGCAGCTTGACGACGAGCTCGCCCGCGGGGCCTGGGTCGCGGCGCCGGAAAATCCAGCGCTGGTCTTCGACACCGATCGCGCCAAGGTGTGGACCGACGCGCTGGCACTTTATAAAAACGAGCATTAGCGCATCTCGGAGTCCAATGCCCGAACCGATCAAAATCCGCATGGGCGGCTACGGCCCGCCGAGCACGTCATTCTCGCGCTCGCTCAAGCTGATCGGCGACACGCTGTCGGCCGGCTTTGGCGATCGCATCAGCGTGGACTATGTCTGGAACATCATGGATCACGGCCATCGCGCCGAGGACATTCTCACTCTCGTCGAAAATGGCGCAATGACGCTCGGCTATCAGTCGTCGAGCTATCTCACCGATCGCGTGCCCGAGATCGGCTTCGTCGATTTGCCGTTTCTGTTCGAAAGCCGCGACCAAGCGCGCGCCGCCATCGATGGCGCGCTCGGCCAATATTTGAGCCGCGGCATCGAAGCGCGGATCAATTACCGCATCCTCGGCTATTTCGAAAACGGATTCCGTCACATCTCAAACCGGTTGCGCCCGGTGCGCACGCCGGCGGATCTCAAAGGCATGCGCATCCGCGTGCTGCCGAGCGAGGTGCAGGCGCGGACCTTCGAACTCCTCGGCGCCATCCCGTTGCGCTGGGATCTGACCGAGGCGATCGCCGCGATCAAGGCCGGCACCATCGACGCGCAGGAAAACCCGTTCGCCAATACCGTGACCTACGGCGTGCACAAGTTTCATCATTTCCACACCGTCACTAATCATTTTTATATTTCGCGGCCGATTTTTCTCAATCGCACGCAGTTCGATGCCTGGCCGCGCGAGCTGCAAAGCGCAATGCATGATGCGGTCGCCAAAGCGGTGGCGTTTCAGCGCGAATTGGCCATCGCCGAGGATCGCGAGGCGCGGCCCGCGATCGAGGCCGCCGGCTGCGAGATTACTGCGCTCAATGCCGAGCAGCACGCCTTGTTTCGCCAAGCGGTCGATCCGCTTCTCCAAGAGGCGCGGCACACCTACGGCGCGGAGATGTTCGCAATGGTCGCGGCGGCGAAGCGAGCGGTGACGGTGGATACGCCGGCGCAGATCTGATCACTGCAACTTCGGCATCACTTCGCTCGCGAACAGCTCCATGTTCCGCTTGGCAAATTCATCCGGCATCACGCCGAACTGCGGCATGACGATCAGAATCTCCAAGCCGGTCCGGTCGCGCACGCGCTCGATCTTCTCCAGGACGGTGCGCGGGCTGCCGATCACCGCGGTGCCGTTGCCCATCAATTCGTCGACGGTCTGATTGCGTGCGCGCGAGCCGAGCGCGGTGCGAATTTTCATCGTGGCTTTGAGCGATGTGTTCGACGTATAGCCGGGCGGCAGCAGCATTTCCCACGGCATTGGCAGGAAATTATTGAACAGGCTTTCGATGCCGGCTTTAGCTTCTTGTTTGGCGCGCTCATCCGTGTCGGCGACATAAAGCGGCACCGCCCAGCCGAGCTGGCTGCCGGACGCGGCATAGCCATGCATCGACTGCGCCGTCTCTTTATACATGTTCAGATAGCGCACCACCGCCGCCTCGGCGGAAAACGTGACCAGGAACGGATATTTACGCTCCGGCGCCGACGCCCATTCGATGGTCTCGCGCGAACCCATTGACGGAATCCAGACCGGCGGATGCGGCGTCTGGTACGGCCGCGGCCACAGATTCACATAGCGATTGCGGAAGTGATTGCCCTCGAATTCGAACGGGCCGGTCGTGGTCCAAGCCTTGATGATCAGATCGTGCGCTTCATGAAAGCGCTCGTGCGAGAATGCCGGATTGACGCCGGTCGAGTGATATTCGGCGCCGATGCCGCGCACGAAGCCGGCGATCAGGCGGCCCTTCGACAAGACGTCGAGCATCGCGAATTCTTCGGCGATGTTGATCGGATTGCCGACGATCGGCAGCGCGCGGCCGAGCACCGCGATCTTCGCGGTCTTGGTGCGCTGGATCAGCGCGCTGGCGATCAGGTTTGGCGCCGGCATCATGCCGTAAGCGGTCTGGTGATGCTCGTTGACACCGATGACGTCGAAGCCGAGTTTTTCAGCATAGGTCAGCTGGTCGAGATAGGAATCGTATTCCGCCGCGCCTTTTTTCGGATCGTAGAAGCTGTTGGGCAAAACCACCCAGGCCGAGCGGTGCTCGGCAGCCGCTTTCAGATCGAGCGGCCGATATGGCATCAGATGAAAGCAGGTGAATTTCATTTGCCGGCTCGCTCAAGGAAATCGACGACGCGTGCCGTCACGAGATCGCACTGCTCGATATGGGGACTGTGACCGCAAGCTTCGACCATCGTGATTTGCGCGCCGGCCACGCGCTTTTCCCAAAGCGCCGCGTAGGCGCTCGGCAAGATTTTATCCTGCGCGCCCCACACCACATGGGTTGGCACGTCGATGCGCTGCAGCCATTTTTCCAGCGCCGGATTGAACCAGCGCGGCTCCCAGCCGAATTTCACTGCGGCGACCCGGTTCTGCAGATCAAGATCAAGTTGCGCCTCGTCCGGCGGCGGCGCTGCCAGCAAGGCGTCGGCAAAACTCTGATCGTGATAGCGGTTGCGGATCGCTTCCTCGGGCGACCAGATGAAATTGTCGCCGGGCGGAACGCCTTTGACACGAATGCCCGCCGGTGCAAGCAGCGTTAAGCTCGCGATGCGGCGGGTGTTGCGCACCGCGACCTCCGCCGCGGTCCAGCCGCCGAGCGAATGGCCGATGACATGGACTGCAGACGAGAAGGCGCTATCGAGCACGTCGAGATAATACATCGCCAGATCTGGCACATCGCGTAGCCAGTGCGGATCGTCAGAGCCGCCGAATCCCGGATGCTCCGGCACGGTGATCGCAAAGCGCTGCGACAGCCGCTCGAAGAACGGCAGCCAGGCCGGCCAGCCGCCGGCGCCGTGGAGGAACAGCACCGGCTTGCCTTTGCCGGCGCGGCGCATGCGAACGCGCGTGCCGCGGGTGACCAAGGTCTCGATTTCAGGTGTCATGATTGCAGACAATCTCAGCCGTGCTCCTTGCCTTCGATCACCGCGAATTTGCGGCCCGCGGTCTCGGGCAAGAACAGCGCGAACAGCAGACTTAAAACCGCGCCGATAATGCCGAACATCATGGCGTTGAAGAGATTGCCGAGAAGCGCGGCAATTACCGGAACCAGATACGGCATGGCGCTGCCGATCAGGCGCCCGGCGGTGAAGGTGACCGAAGCGCCGGTCGAGCGCAATTCGACCGGAAATAATTCGGAATACCACGGCCCGAACACGCCGATCGATCCTTGTCCGAGACCCCACAAGGCATAGCACCAGAACAGCGGCCAGCTTAAGACCGCGCCGGGAAAATTGACGCGGCCGAACAGATAGATCGCGACAAAGCCGAGAATGCAGACGCAGGTCGAAGCCAGCACGGCGCGTTTGCGCCCAAAATGATCGCTGGCAAGCCCGGCAAGCAGGAGCCCAGCGGCGGAAAATGCCGACCAGATCAGAGT
>JBKPIZ010000058.1:0-2623 GCA_046730495.1 Pseudomonadota bacterium | reverse complement strand
CCGCGCCATCGGCCGGGCGCCCATCAGCTCGTCGTAGCCGTTGGCGATCAGCCATTTGGTCGCTTCGTCGGTGAGCTCGATGGTGACATCGCGATCGGCGAGCTGCGCTTCGAGCTGCAGCACGAATTTCTCGACCACCATCTTGATGATCTCGGGCGACAGATGCGCGAAGGTGATGATCGCGTCGAGCCGGTTGCGGAATTCCGGCGCGAACAGGCGCGTGATCGCCTCCATGTCGTCGCCTTCGCGCTTGCTTCGCGTGAAGCCGAACGCGGCCCGCGCCATGTCTGAAGCGCCGGCATTGGTCGTCATGATCAGGATGACGTTGCGGAAGTCGACCTGCTTGCCGTTGTGGTCGGTCAGCTTGCCGTGGTCCATGATCTGCAGGAGCACGTTGAAGACGTCAGGATGCGCCTTCTCGACTTCGTCGAGCAGGAGCACGCAATGCGGATGCTGGTCGACGCCATCGGTCAACAGGCCGCCTTGATCGAACCCGACATAGCCGGGCGGCGCGCCGATCAACCGCGACACGGTGTGGGGCTCCATATATTCCGACATGTCGAAGCGAATCAGCTCGACGCCCATGGCGATGGCGAGCTGCTTAGCCACTTCGGTCTTGCCGACGCCGGTCGGGCCTGAAAACAAATAGCAACCGATCGGCTTTTCCGGCTCACGCAACCCTGCGCGGGCCAGCTTGATCGAAGCGGACAGCGCTTCGATCGCCTTGTCCTGGCCGTAGACCACGCGCTTGAGTGTCTCCTGAAGATTCCTGAGCACTTCGGCGTCGTCCTTGGAAACCGCTTTCGGCGGAATCCGCGCCATGGTCGCGATCGTGGTCTCGATTTCCTTTAATCCGATGGTCCGCTTGCGCCGGTTCTCCGGCAGCAGCATCTGCGCCGCGCCTGATTCGTCGATCACATCGATCGCTTTGTCGGGCAGCTTGCGGTCGTGGATGTAGCGCGCCGACAGCTCGACCGCCGCCTTGATCGCGTCGCTGGTGTATTTGAGCTTGTGATAATCCTCGAAATAAGGTTTGAGCCCTTTGAGGATTTCGATGGCGTCGGGGACCGTCGGTTCGTTGACGTCGATCTTCTGGAAGCGGCGGACCAGCGCCCGAACCTTTTCGAAATGTTGCCGGTACTCCTTATAGGTGGTCGAGCCGATGCAGCGCACGGTGCCGGACGCCAGCGCCGGCTTTAAGAGATTCGATGCATCCATCGAGCCGCCCGATGTTGCGCCGCGCCGATGACGGTGTGGATCTCGTCGATGAACAGGATCGCGCCCGAATAGGCTTCGAGCTCTTTGATGACCTGCTTCAAGCGTTCCTCGAAATCGCCGCGATAGCGCGTCCCGGCCAGCAGCGTGCCCATGTCGAGCAGGAAGATGGTGGAATTGCGCAACACGTCCGGGACTTCGCCATGCACGATCCGGCGCGCCAACCCTTCGGCGATGGCGGTCTTGCCGACGCCGGCTTCGCCGACGAATAGCGGATTGTTCTTTTGCCGCCGGCATAGCACCTGGATGGTGCGATTGATCTCGGACTCGCGGCCGATCAGCGGATCGATCTTGCCATCGCGCGCCTTCTTGTTGAGGTTGACGCAATAGGCATCGAGCGCGTCGCCTTTCTTCTTCGGCTCGTCACCGGATTTGCCGTCCGCTTCCTCGTCGGCGCCACGCGCCGGGCGCGTTTCGGACATGCCGGGGCGCTTGGCGATGCCGTGGCTGATATAATTGACCGCGTCGTAGCGCGTCATGTCCTGCTCTTGCAGGAAATACGCAGCATGGCTCTCGCGTTCGGCGAAAATCGCGACCAGCACGTTGGCGCCGGTCACCTCTTCGCGGGCGGACGATTGAATTTGGATCACCGCGCGCTGGATGACGCGCTGAAAACCGGCCGTCGGTTTGGAGTCGTCGGCGCCATCGGTGACCAGATTGTCCAGCTCCGATTCCAGATAAGCGATAAGGCTGCGCCGCAGTTTCTCAAGATCGACATTGCACGCGCGCATGACTGCCGCGGCGTCTTGATCTTCGATCAGCGCCAAAAGCAGGTGCTCGAGCGTCGCGTATTCGTGGTGACGTTCGTTAGCGAGCGCGAGCGCCCGATGGAGCGACTGTTCAAGGCTGCGCGACAACGTGGGCATTCAAGGTCTCTTCATCCGGCATTTCCCAGATGACCCCGAATTGGCTGAATATTCGCGTCTTTCCCGCCTTCCTGCAAGACAGAAGCGAGGCTTGGACGGCTACCGCAGGGTAGCACCGGCGGTCGCCATGCAGAGTTGCCGCGGTCTCTGGCGCTCTCCGCCATTACGCGTAGGTGGGCAACCAATCAGTCCAGATGCGAGCGCATCCCAAGCCGAACAAACAGTACGCCCTGATCACGCGCCTACAGCAACTCCGCCACTTCACGCACGAGGCGTTCCGGCTTCGTCATTGGCGCGAAGCGCGCTCGCACGACGCCAGCCTTATCAACCAGGAACTTCGCGAAGTTCCATTTTATGCTGTTGCCCAGCAACCCGCCCTTCTGCTGCCTAAGCCAAACGTAGAGGGGGTGGGCGTTCTTGCCGTTGACCTCGATCTTGGCGAACAGTGGGAAAGTTACACCGTAGGTAGCGTCGCAGAAGGT
>JBKPIZ010000057.1:0-2677 GCA_046730495.1 Pseudomonadota bacterium | reverse complement strand
TGTCGGCCGAATGCAAAGCCCGTGGGTCGCAGAGGCGGGATTGTGATCGTGGCGTTGCGTCGAATCGAGCCCGATGAGGAAATTACATATGACTATGGCCGAGACTATCTGAAATCCTTTCTAGCAGATGGCGGCTGTCGTTGCGCGGCCTGCCGCAGCAAGTCAGCTGGCCGTCGGCGGAGACAGAAAACTAGACGTAGAGTGATCAAGTGAAGGCATGCAACGCCGCTCCGCGCCACCTCTGCTTTTTTCCTTACACAGAGAATCTTACAGCGGGGATTCGCCATTGATGAAATGAGTTTCAGGCGGAGTCTGCACGGCACAGATTCCCGAGCCACTCATGTCCGCTTTGGGTCAGAAGCGGACATTGAAGCGCGCCTTCAGCCGATGTCTGCTTTACCCCCGAAAGCGGACGGTCGTCAGCGCAGTGATTTTATGAGTTTCCAGACCTCGATCATTTCCTTCGTCGTGCCGCCGTGCCGGTAATTGCCATTCCGCTTGCCTTCAGGCGTGCCGACCCCGTTTGGTAGCCGCGCCGAGGATGCGCGCCGGCTGTCGGCGATGCGGCTCTAATCCGACTTACCCGCGGCGCGCTCATGTCAGGCGCGCCGGAGATTTGCTTGGCGGACTGCTCGGAAAAGACATATTATGCGAGCAGTGGTCGATCCGAGGAGGCGAGAATGCAGGCTAAAGCGCATCTCAAGCTCGTGACGCCAACCGGCAAAAAACGAGCAGTCGCCCCGCAACGGCGGCCGAATAGTGAATATCGGAAGCGCGAGCATCTAACGCCGGCAGAGGTCGCGAAGCTGATCGAGGCCGCCAGAGGCAATCGCTATGGCCAGCGCGACGCCACAATGATCGTGGTCGCCTACCGCCACGGCTTCCGGGCTTCCGAGATCGTTGACCTCGAATGGTCCGCCATTGACTTCGTCAGGGCCGAAATGCACGTCCGGCGCGCCAAGAATGGCAAGCCGGCCACGCATCCGATTCGTGGCGATGAGCTGCGCGAGCTAAGGAAACTCCGCAGAAAATCAGCAGGATCATTTGTGTTCACGTCCGAGCGCGGTGGTCCGTTCACAACGGATAGCTTTAACTGGGTGGTCAAGCGTGCCGGCCAAAGGGCCAAGCTGCCGTTCCAGTGCCATGCCCACATGCTCAGACATTCGGCAGGTTACAAGCTCGCTGGCGACGGTCACGATACGCGGTCAATCCAGGATTACTTGGGTCACCGCGATATTCGGCACACCGTGCGCTATACGGAGCTTTCGCCCAAGCCGTTCCGCGATTTTTGGCGCGACTGAAACAGGCGAAGGCGCGCCGGTTCAGTGAACCAAGCAAGCGGCCGGCGTCGCTCGCTGTCGAGGGACACCGGGCTGGGCCGGATCGGATTCCAAGCGTCTCGTATCAAACGATGACTCAATCCGACCAGTGAGTGCCGATGCGTGGGGGTGGCGGTCGCCTAATCCTCCTGGAATTAGCCGGCGGCTCCTCGTAAGCGATTGCCATATACCCGAATGCATCTGCCGCATGGCTCGACCAATCGTGTTCCGGGCCTAGACCGATGCTGCGCTTCTCGTCCTGACGCTCGTGGTAGTAGCCGAGCGCGTCGCGTCCAGCTTCAGTCGTAGAGTCATTAAACCAGCATCGCGGAAAAACGCGCCGCGCCGCTTCTATGCGCATCATCGCGGCACCGGCTCCGGTATTCTTGATAGGAGTCCCGCACTCGAAGCCGGCTTCGGTCCAGTGATCGATGTAACGCTTGCCGGTGATGTTGTTCGTCGCCACGCCGTCGTGCGGTAGGTAGACGATCACATCGTTCCAGCCGCGCCGGCGCAATTCGTGTGCGTAATACGCAAGTGGCTGTCCGACGCCTTCGATGTAATCCAGCAGACGTATCTCACGGCCCACAAATTGGACGATCCAAATCGCCATTGCGTCAGAACTGTGCCCGGCGCCGCCGATGTCGAAGAACGCCTTCACCGGCAGTATGGGATCAACCGCAACACGACAAATCCTGCGTTCCTGCGTCGCATGCTCTAGATGGCGAGCAAAGTAGGCGCCTTCGAAAGCCTTCGCGTACTCACCCTCCCAGATGTGCGCGTAGCGCTCTGGATAGAGCTGGAGATCGACCTGCGCTCGTCCTCGAGAACGGCTGGAAACCACGGATTGTCGCGCCAGTTCGCTTTCACGACCACCGCATTGGCTGGCCTCTTCTGGCGCAAAAATTCATCGATGGCGTCCTTCTTCCGGCGTGGGTTCCAGTTGGCCCACAGTTCCGATCCCCCCTTTCGGATCGTGGGGCGCAACAATGACAGACTGCGGGCGCTCAGGCTCTGCGCTTCCTCCACCCACGCGATGTCGAAGAACGCCTTCACCGGCAGTATGGGGTCAACCGCAACACGACAAATCCTGCGTTCCTGCCTCGCATGCTCTAGCTGGCGAGCAAAGTAAGCGCCTTCGAAAGCTTTCGCGTACTCACCCTCCCAGATGTGCGCGTAACGCTCTGGATAGAGCTGGAGATCGAGCCTGCGCTCCTCCTCAAGAACGGCAGGAAACCACGGATTGTCGCGCCAGTTCGCTTTCACGACCACTGCATTGTCTGGCTTCTTCTGACGCAAAAATTCATCGATGGCGTCCTTCTTCCGGCGTGGGTTCCAGTTGGCCCACAGTTCCGATC
>JBKPIZ010000056.1:0-11576 GCA_046730495.1 Pseudomonadota bacterium | reverse complement strand
GGCTCATCGCCCGGATTGGAAAAGCGCTCGACAAATTGGTCGTACGACTTTGTGCAGAGGCCATCGGTGAGCAGCATGACCATACACCCCATCAGCTTGGCGCGTTGCTTAATGGCGGCTCTACGCTCGTGGCCGAACATTTGCTGGACACCGATAACAGCTGCGAGCAAAAAAATTTGGGGTGAATCGAAGTCCAGAAGACTTCGGCACCACGCCGATCGCAGCGCGCCTGATCAACTGCAGGCTTCGCCTAAACCGAAAAGCGCGGGCATTATCCGCGGTTCGGCCTCAGGGGCTGTTAATGTTTTAGCTAAAAAGATAGCGATCTGATACGCGCTGCTATACCCGCGCGGAGGTGCCGGGCCGGAATTTAAGCGCCGCGGTAATTGCGATCAGAATGAAGATCGCCAACACGACGGCCTGCGTGATCGCGAATTGCGGCTCAGTCTGGGTCGGAGCTAACGCATTGAGAGCTGCGACTTTCACAAAGCTCTGCACGACTAGAACAAAAACGTTGAGGTAGAGCGACGCGACGGCGGTGATCGCGAAGATCCACCGCCATGCGCCCACCAGATGCTCTTTGTACAAAGCAAACAGCGCAACCGCCAAGATTACACAAGCCAAGATGCCGACACTCAAAGCCGGCGTGAGACCATGGATCGGAAAAAGGAATCCGGTCAGGCTCGTCAGCGCCGTGGTCAGAAGAAATAGTGCGGTGGTGAATGGCAGCCTATGCGAAGCGAACATCCCACCCACAACGATCAGTCCACTTCCGATCGCAACCAGAGTAATAACCACATGCAGAAGCGTGAAAGCTCCGATCGACATCCCTAGGATCATGTGAAGCCCCGCTGTGATGTCCGCTCAACCTGTCAAAACAGAACTTGGCCTACTCGATTTATGACTACACGCCGGACTCTTATCTTACGCTAACCCGCACGGTTGTGCGCGTTCCAATTGCGCTCGAGATTCGCGATCAGCGCCGGGCTGAAATGGCACAACGCTTGTTCGCGCGCATAGACCGCCATATAGCGGCGGAATGCATCGAGCGGTTCTTCTGCGACCCGAAACGCACGCCGATTGCCGGCGGCGCTGACCACGCCTGAACTGGTGAAGCCGTCGACGACCCGCTCCAGCGCGGCATCGATTTCTGATGGCGCGGCAATCTCGTCGCAGATCAGGCGACCTTCCGGGGTGTCGCAGTCGAGCCGGCGGCCGTAGAGGATCGCCTGGCGCGCGATGCGATCGCCGGTAAAGCGCCAGAGCCGCAAATTTGCGGCGCCGGGAATGATGCCTTCCTTGCGCGCCGGCAGCGTCATATAGGCGTCGCTTGCCGCCAGCACGTAATCGAGCGCCAGCAAGAGCTGACAGCCGCCGCCGATGGCAAAGCCTTCGACGACGCCGATCCACGGTTTTTCCGTTGTTGCACCGACGAGCTCGTCGGGACTGGCATCATGCGCAGCGATGCCGCGGAACAGCTTGTTGACGAGTCCCAGGTCACGCCGGATGTACCAAAGAAAGCCGATTTTACCCTGATACAGATGCGTCAGATTGATTCCCGCGGAGAATAGCCGCCGGCCGCGATATTTGGTGTGTTCGACCACATCGCCACGCAGAATGGCGATGTCGGTTGCCGGATCGACGGTGGCGACATCGATCGCAATTTCCAGACCGTCGAGCGTCGATTCATCTTCGGCGTTGAGATAACGCGCATTACGCATCGTGACCTGCGCCGCCTTGCCGCGCCGTTCGAGCGTAGCGCCGGCGAATTCGAGCTTTTCGCTTTGACGAAAACGGCGGCTGTGTTCCGCCGCTTCCGGCCGTGGCAGCAGCATGGCGTGGCACAAATGCATCCCGCAGGCCGCGTCGCCGAGCACGTGTGAGAGAAATATACCTTGATCGATTTCAAGCCCGTCTTTGTCTTTTTGCGGCAAAGCACCGTCGCGCGACAATTGTTTGTCGTCCGGAACAAGGCCCGGAACGGCCGCCGCCGCGTCGCGCACCAAATCATCGACGCGCTTGAATTTCGTGAGGTCCGCGGTCAGCCGCCGATAGAGCGTCGCGGCGTGAACGTCGAGAAACTTCGCGCGCGCGGCGCGGTCGCGTTCCATGATGGTCGCTGCGGCCAAACCCTGCGCGTCCGAACGCGCCGGCTTCGCTGGCAATCGCGCCAGGAGTTCCGCGCCCGTGCCCCAGCGCCGCGAGAATTTTTCGCAATCGCGGCGAAAGTCGGCGGTGAGCCTATCGTCGCTGTCGAGCCACGCCGACACCAATTCGCGCGGCAGCCCGGCGCGATCGAACCCGATCACGGCCTCGCTTGTTGAATGTCGATCCGTAACGGCCATTGTTTTCGCCCTACGACCGCGGTCGCTTGTCGATGACGCGCTTGGCCTTGCCTTGCGATCGTTCAATGCTTCCGGGCACGACGGCACGGACTTTGGCCGTAACGCCGACCTGCGCCTTGATAAGATGCGTCGCGTGATTAGCGAGCTGCGCCGCCGCATCCGGCGCAACCGCGGTTCGTGTCTCGACGATGACTTCGAGTTCGTCGAGCCGGCCGGGACGCGTCACCTCAAGAACATAATGTGGCGCGAACGCCTCGTGTTGCGCGAGCGCCGCCTCAATCTGGCTCGGAAACACATTGACGCCGCGGATGATGAGCATGTCGTCGCTGCGGCCTTTGATCCGATCCATGCGGCGCATGGCGCGCCCGTTGCCGGGCAATAGCCGGGTGAGATCGCGGGTACGATACCGCATGACCGGCATCGCCTCTTTGCTAAGCGAGGTCAGCACCAATTCGCCCTCCGCGCCGTCGGGCAGGACTTCACCGCTGTCCGGATCGATGATCTCTGGATAGAAATGATCCTCCCAGATCGTCAAACCGTCTTTGGTGTCGCCATATTCCTGCGCCACGCCCGGACCGATCACTTCGGATAACCCGTAGACATTGAGCGCGCTGAGATTCATCCGCCGCTCGATTTCGCTGCGCATGGCTTCGGTCCACGGCTCGGCGCCGCACAGCGCGATGCGGAGCGAGGAGCCCCGCGCATCGATGCCTTGCCGATCGAATTCGTCGGCGATCGCGAGCAGATAAGACGGCGTGACGGCGATCAGGTCCGGTTTGAAATCGGCAATAAGTTGGACCTGCCGCTCGGTAAATCCACCGCTGACTGGAATCACCGTGCAGCCGAGATGTTCTGCTCCATAGTGAAAGCCGAGCCCGCCGGTGAACAGTCCATAGCCGTAGGCGACATGCATCTTGTCGCCCGGCCGCCCGCCGGCAGCCCGGATCGAACGGGCTATCAAGGCCGACCACAACGCGATGTCGCCGCGGGTGTAACCAACCACGGTCGGCTTTCCGGTCGTGCCGCTGGACGCATGGATGCGAACAATCTCGCTCATCGGCACGGCGAACATTCCGAACGGATAATTCTGCCGCAGATCCTCTTTCGTGGTGAACGGAAAACCTTTCAGATCGTCCAGACGCTTGAGATCGCCGGGGGCAATGCCGGCTTGCGCAAATGTCTTGCGGTATTGCGGCACCTGCGCCGCACGGGCAAGCGCCTCTTTCAGCCGCGCCAATTGCAGGGCGCGGAGCTCGTCAAGACCTGCTCGCTCCACCGGCTCTGATCGTTCAAGGAGCGAAGCGCGCAAACTTTGCCCGGACATCGCATTTCCTCCGGCTGACCTTAGTCTACGGTCAGTCGAAAGCGCCCGCAATTCGCCCAGATCACAGGCGGCCAGAGCTTTCGCCTTCACGCGCGATCGCGGCGGTTTTTTTAGCCTATGACAGGCCCATTATTGGCGGCGGCGATTCACCTCGCGTTCTGCCTGTTCGGCCTGTTCGGCACAAAGGATCCAGGCTTCGGCAATCTCAATCAGCACGGCGCGATCAGCCCCCGAAGCGGCGCGCGCCAGCCGGCGGCATTCGGCAGCGTAGTCGCGAAATTTTTGAGCGTTGGTATCTTCGTCTTCGGTATCGATTTCCATTTTTGAATTCCGCATCGCAATTGATTCCTCTACACCTCACCGAAAAATCGGGTTGTTGGATGAAAGTTCCGGTTCAAATTTTCGCGCTTGATGGAACCAATTCCGGTTGCGTGAATCGAACTCGCCGGAGCTTTGAGACTCGCTTCAGTTCTCGAAAAAGCGATTCGTCGGACGCGGCAATCCCAGATGCTCGCGCAAGGTTACGCCTTCATAATCGCGCCGAAACAATTCGCGCCGTTGCAATTGCGGCACGACCCGCTCGACGAAATCGTCCAGCCCTCCGGGCAAATAGGGAAACATCACGGTAAAGCCGTCGGAGGCTTCCGTTTCCAGCCACTCCTCCATTTCGTCGGCAATGGTTTGCGCCGTGCCGACCATTGCCAGCCCGGAATAGCCGCCCAGCCGCTGTGCGAGCTGGCGAACGGTCAGGTTCTCGCGCCGGCCGAGCGCGATGGCGCGCTCGCGTCCGCTCTTGGAGGCATTGCTCTCGGGAATGTCGTCGGGCAATGGCCGATCGGGATCGAATTTTGACGCGTCGTGACCGAGCGCGATCGACAGCGAGGCAATCGCGTTGGCGTAATTGACCAGACTGTCAAGCTTCCCCCGTTTCGCTCGCGCCTGTTCGACGGTGTCGCCGACAACGACAAAGCAACCGGGAAGGATTTTCATGTGCGCCCGCGCGCGGCCGACTTTCTCCATGCGGCCCTTCACGTCGGCGTAAAACCGCCGCCCGGCGGCGATGTCGCTCTGCGCGGTGAATACCGCTTCGGCGGTTTCGGCGGCGAGCTGCCGCCCCGCCTCCGACGCGCCGGCCTGCACAATCACCGGCCAGCCTTGAATCGGCCGCGCAATATTGAGCGGGCCGCGCACCGAAAGATATTTGCCCTTGTGATTGAGCACATGCATTTTTACCGGATCGAAGAAAATGCCGTTTTCGACGTCGCGTACGAATGCATCGTCGGCCCAGCTGTCCCATAACCCGGTCACCACATCATAGAACTCGCGCGCGCGGCGATAGCGCTCGCCGTGCTCCATATGCTCCTCGAGCCCGAAATTAAGCGCCGCATCCGGATTCGAGGTCGTGACGATGTTCCAGCCGGCGCGGCCATTGCTCAAGTGATCGAGCGAGGCGAAGCGCCGCGCGATGTGATACGGCGCGTCGAACGTGGTCGAGCCGGTGGCGACAAGGCCGATGCGCTCGGTCGCCTGCGACAAAGCCGCGAGCAGCGTGAACGGCTCGAACGACGTCGCGGTATGGCTCTTTTGAGCGCGTCCATCGGCATATTCAGCACTGCCATATGGTCGGCCATGAAAAAGGCGTCGAATTTCGCGCGTTCGAGTTTTTGGATCGATTCATTGATATGCGTGAAGCTGAAATTCATATCCGGCCACGCCCCGGGATAACGCCAGGCGCCGGTATGAATGCTGGCCGGCCGCATGAAGGCGCCAAGATGAAGCTGGCGGCGAGAAGACATCAGAATTTCCTTTCCGGGATCGGCGGGTTGAGGTGAGCGAGTGCCCGATGCGGCCGCGGGCTAGAAGCACAGATGGCTCCAGACTTCACCGCGTTTGGTCTTCATCACCAGCGGGCATTTGAGGCGCTCAAGCGCCGCCTTGGCGTCATCATTGCCGAGCGCGGCGGCTTTTTCGTAATAGCCTTTCGCGGCGTCGCGGTCCTCCGGTCCGCCGCGTCCGCTTTCGGCGAAACTGCCCATCCAATCCAGCGCGCCGGCATGGCCTTGGGCCGCCGCTTTTTCGAATAGGCCGCGCGCAGCGACATCGTCTTTCGCGCCGCCCACTCCGTTCGCCATCATCAGACCGAGCTGAAACTGCGCCTCGGCCGAGTTGGTCTCGGCGGCTTTTGCCAGCATCGCCCTGGCCTCAACCGGATCGGCTGATCCGCCGCCATCCGCCGAAAGCGCCGCGAGGTTGGCCGCGCCACGCGCATTACCCGCTTGTGCGGCGCGTGCAAACAAAGTCCGCGCCTCGGTTTCGTCCTTCGGGCCAGCCGAGCCGTTCGCCAGCACCGATCCCAGTTCGACCATGGCGGCGCTACTGCCTTTGTCGGCCGCTTTGCGATAGGCACTCACCGCTTCCGTCATTTGCCGGTTGGCGGCATAGGCGCGGCCGAGTTCATAAAGCGCGCGGCGCGAACTTGTGGACGCCCGTTTGCAAAACTTGATCGCGGTTGCGACATCCGATGCAGCGATTTCGGCAATGCCTTTAACGTCGGCCGGTTTATCCGGATCGGCCGGATCGGCGGCAATACGATCGCACAAAACCAGATCGGCTGATTGGGCGTGGGCCGCGGGCGTATTTGCGAGCACGAGCAAGCCCGGGCCGACGATGCTGGCGATCACGATCGCGCTAGAACGCTTTACGCTCTTTCTCATTCCACGATGCTCGGATGCGATTGTGGGGCGTGTTTATGTCCGAGCAGAGCTTAAAGCTGCGCATTGGCCGCAGCAAGCGACGCGACAGCCTTGATTTCGATCAAAAGCCATCTCGGCTATTGTGAATAAGATTTTGAGCTGACGGTCCGGCTTGGCCGCCGTCCGTTCGACGACGCGCTGTTTTGATGAGGATGCAGCATCGCCCAGTACAGCCGAATTGGTCAAATGCGGAATTTCCTTAGCGAACGATCCTGCCGGCGAGCGCTCGTAGCAATCGCGTTGGGCGGGCTCGTCTCCGGCGCATTTGCCTGGGCGATGGCGCGCAGCGACATTGCAGCTTGGTGCTGGGCCGCCGGCACAATTCCTGTCGTCATCGCACTATTGCTGTCGATCCTGCGGGAGTTCGCGGCTGGGCGTGTCGGCGTCGATTCCGTCGCCCTCGTCTCAATGTCCGGCGCGCTTGCACTTGGCCAGAATCTCGCCGGGATCGTGATCGCGATCATGTATGCCGGCGGCAATCTGCTCGAAGACATCGCGGTTGCCCGCGCCGAACGGGATCTGCGGCTATTGATCGACCGTGCCCCGCGGATCGCGCATCGCCGTCGCGATTCGGCGATCGAAGATGTCGCCGTCGAACAAATCGTTGTCGGTGACGAAATCCTGATCAGAGCTGGGGAGGTTATTCCGGTCGACGGCATGATCATCAATCAGCCGGCGATGATCGACGAATCCGCGTTGACTGGCGAAGCAATGCCCGTTTGTCGCCAAACCGGCGAGATTGCGCGCAGCGGATCGCTCAATGCCGGGGACTCATTCGAAATGCGCGCAAATGCGCCAGCAAGTGAGAGTACCTATGCCGGCATCGTTCGCATGGTCAGCGCGGCGCAGACGGCAAAATCGCCTTTCATTCGCATGGCCGATCGCTATGCCCTGCTCTTGCTACCGCTCACGCTTATCGTCGCGGGCGGTGCGTGGCTCCTCTCCAATGATCCGGTGCGTGGACTTGCGGTCCTCGTCGCAGCGACACCCTGCCCGCTCATTTTGGCGGCGCCGGTTGCCTTCATTGCCGGAATCGCACAAGCGGCCAAACGCGGCATCCTGATGAAAGGCAGCGGTCCGCTTGAAGCGCTGGCGCGCACCCATACGGTGATGTTCGACAAGACCGGCACCCTGACAATTGGCGGCGCGCGCCTCGTTGCCATCGAGACCGCGCCCGGCCAGAGCCCCGATGAAATCTTGCGGATCGCCGGATCGCTGGAACAAGCCTCACATCACGTCGTCGCCGCGGCGATTGTCGAGGCCGCCGCCGCCAAAGGATTGACGCTAAGCCTGCCGTCCAAGGTGCGTGAGGCGATGGGTTCGGGACTCGAAGGCATCGTTGACGGACAATCAATCCGCGTGGGCTCGCACCAAATGATCTATGGCTCGCGCAAACCGGAACCTTGGGCGGTGCGCGCGCTGCGCCGCGCCGCGTGGCGCTCAGCGCTCAGCGTATTCGTCGCCGTCAACGGCCGGCCGATCGGCGCGATCATGCTGGCCGATGAACTTCGGCGCGAGACCACGCGCGCTATTCAGTCGCTGCGAACCGCCGGCGTCGCGCGCATCGTCATGGTGACCGGCGACCGCGCCGACGCGGCCGATATCATCGCCGCAGCACTCAATCTCGATGCGGTTCTGGCGGAACGGGAGCCGGGCGACAAAGTCGACGCGGTCGCGACCGAGCAACGGCAAAATCCCACCGTGATGGTCGGCGATGGCATCAACGACGCGCCGGCTCTGGCGGCCGCCAATGTCGGTATCGCCATGGGCGCGCGCGGCGCCAGTGCCTCCTCGGAAGCCGCCGACGTGATCATACTGGTCGATCGGCTCGATCGCGTGTCCGATGCGCTTTCGATTGCGCGCCGAGCCCGCCGCATCGCATTAGAGAGCATCATTGCCGGAATGAGCCTCTCCGCAGTGGCAATGGGTTTTGCGGCCGCTGGTCTCTTGCCGCCGGTCGCCGGCGCTTTGGCCCAGGAGGCGATCGACGTCGCGGTGATCCTTAACGCGCTTCGCGCCCTCACCCCGGGCCACAAGCTCGGCCACAAAAAAATGTCAGCGGCCGCGGCGACGACCTTGTCTGCGGACCATAAGAGAATGGAGACAACGCTCGATCGTTTGCGAGAAATTGCCGACGCGCTTGATACCGCAGAAGGCGTCGCTGCGGTTGCCCTGATCGCGGAAGCCGATCAAGCGGTATCGCGCGGCATCGTCGAGCACGAGCGCGAGGATGAGCGGGCCGTGTATCCCCGCGTTTCGAAATTCCTTGGCGACCATCATGGGCTTGGCGCCATGAGCCGCGCACATCGCGAGATCATCCACATGGCGCGGCTGTTGCGGCGGCTGGCCAACGGGCTCGTGCCTTCGGATGTCGACCACTATCTCATTCGCGACGCCCAGCGGATCATCGAGGCCATTGAAGCACTGGTGCGCATCCATAATGCGCAGGAGGAAGACATTTACGAGCATGCGATCGGCGCATAGGCTGAATTGACGCCAATATCAGTTGAAACTATCAGAATGTCGGCGATCCATCGCGGCACACACCACAGAAATGGGCGGATCGCAGGGGCAGGTTGTAAGGGGTATTCGGCAATGACAAAAAAATTCGGGCGTCTCGCTTTGCATATGTGGACGATCGACACCACGCCCCTTGCGACCGCGCTCGATGCGGCGCGCAGCGCCGGCTTTGACGCTGTCGAGCTCCGCCGCACCGATTTCAAGCGCTGTTTCGATGCCGGAATGAGCAACCAGCAGGTGCTCGACCTGATCCACAATAGCGGCATTCCGGTCGGCGTGCTCGGCGTCGAATATGGCTGGCTGTTCGCCGAGGGCGAGGAAAGCAAGCGGCTGTTCACGGTGTTCCGGGAATCCTGCGAGAACGCGGTGGCGCTCGGCTGCGAAATGCTGATGAGCGCACCGGGGCCGATCGCCGCCCCGATTTCGGATGCGATCGGCCATTTGCGCCAGGCCGGCGCGATTGCCGCTGAATACGGGCTGCGGCTTGCCATCGAATTCAATTCGCAGCACCCCGTTCTCAACAAGCTCGCCGTGCTTCGCGAATTGCTCGACGGCGCCAAACAGAAAAATTGCGGCTACCTGATCGACACTTATCATTTTGCCCGCAGCGGCGCCGGCGGGCGCGGCTTCGAGAGCGTGCCGGCCGAGCAAATCTTCTGTTTCCAGTACAGCGATGTTTCGTCCGAACCGGTGACCGGCGTTTCGCGACCGACCGACCGCTTGCCACCGGGCAAAGGCATGGTGCAGTGGCGCGAGGTGCTCGGCCTGTTATCGGAGAAGGGCTACACTGGTTATCTCAGCTATGAGGCGCCCAACCCCGTGCAATGGGAGCGCTCGCCCTACGATGTGGCGCGCGAGGGCGTCGAACTGACCCGCATGTTGTTGCGCGATTCGGTTTCGTCCTACGCCGTCTGAGCCGCGCGCCGACAGCAAGAGCAACCCGGGGAGAAAACAATGACATTAGTAGCCGCACCGGAGGCCGCAACAAACGATCCACTGTTCGCCGGCCTGTTCGATCGCAACATCACCAGCATTCCATCGACGGTCGAAAAGCAGCGTTACATGGCCAGCATTGCCCCGGCTGCGGCTAATCCGGGGCGCTGGGTCGAGCAGCCGCGCTTGCCGATACCGGTCGGCGAGCACGCCGTGATCGAATGCATGGGCAAAATTCACGTGATCGCCGGCTACGCGCGCCATCGCGTCGATGGCGGCTTTCACCAGGTCTACGATCCCAAATCGAAAAGCTGGTCGCAGAAGGCGGCCTTCCCGCTGCCGTGCAATCACGTCGCCGGCGTATCGATCGGTCCGCAGATCTATACCTTCGGCGGCTTCATCGAGCAGAATCGCTGCCCGCATTCCAAATGCTTTGCCTACGACAGCGCGAGCGATTCCTGGCAACCGATTGCCGGCCTGGCGCGCCCGCGCGGCGCCATTTCCGCGATCGTGCTCGACGGCAAGGTTCATCTACTCGGCGGCCGCGACGTGCGCTCGGTCGAATGGCACGAGATCTACGATCCGGCGACCGACAAATACACGATCCTTGGCGGCATGCGCGGCTCGACCGGGACGCAGCCATTTGTCGGCCAGCGCGATCACATGGGCGTCGCCGTTGTCGACGGGAAAATCCATGCCATCGCCGGCCGCATGGATTCTTACGATTTCAACACCGGCTTGAACGCCGTCTACGATCCCAAAACCGACGGCTGGACCTTCCGCGCGCCCTTGCCGACGCCGCGCAGCGGCGTGTCCGCCGTCTATATCGGCGGCAAGATCGTGGTGTTCGGCGGCGAAGCCACCGGCCGCGTGTTCGGAACGAACGAAGCCTATGACCCGAAGACCGATACATGGGAGGCGCTCACGCCGATGCCGATCCCGCGTCACGGACTGCATGGCGCCACCGCCGCGGTGATCGGCAACATGGTGCATGTGCCAGGCGGCGGTCCCCTTCCCGGCGGCAGCGTGCAAGGCGCCTACCATGACGCTTTCACATTCTCCTGACCGGCGCCGCGCGCAGGCCGATGTCGCAGACCATCGCCTTCACCGTCAACGGCCGTGCGGTCAATGTCGTTGCACCGCACGACGACACGCCTTTGCTCGATGTGCTGCGCTATCAATTGCGGCTGACCGGCACGCGCTTCGGTTGCGGCCTTGAACAATGCGGCTGCTGCATCGTCTTGATCGACGGCAAGCCGGCAAAATCCTGCGGGCGCGCGGTCGCAAGCGTCGCCGGCCGCAGCGTAACGACGGTTGAAGGCCTCGGCACGCCGGAGAAGCCGCATCCGCTGCAGCAAGCTTTTCTCGAAGAGCAAGCGGGCCAGTGCGGCTATTGTCTCAGCGGCATTCTCATTTCTGCCAAAGCGCTGCTCGACCGCAATCCATCGCCGTCGCGGGCGGAAATCGCTCGCGCCCTCGACGACAATATTTGCCGCTGCGGTGCGCATAACCGGATTCTGCGCGCTGTGGAGAAAGCCGCGGCCCGCTTGCGCGAAGGTGGGCGCCCATGACGCCCGTGACACCCGTGACGCTGCCGAGCGTGCTCGCCGATAATCCCCGGCTCGACCGCTGGCTGAACTTCGCCACGCCGGGCAATGTCGAGCTTGCGACCGGCGCGTCGAACTCGGTCAGGGCGTGCTC
>JBKPIZ010000055.1:0-11891 GCA_046730495.1 Pseudomonadota bacterium | reverse complement strand
GATTTGCAATTGCCGGCAGATTTGCTTGCGGTCTTTGATTCAAATCAAGAAACCAGCGGCTGCCGTGCGCTTAATGGCTTTTATGAACGCGAAAAGAGCAGCAAAGCCTCGAGCCAGGTTCACGGTCACATTTGGTGGAGGTCATCGAAGCCGCGGATCGCTCGATCAAGGACTATCTTTTTCGTCAGCATTTGTCGGCCTGGCACCCAATCTCGACGGCGCCCAATAACCACGACCTTGAGTTGAAAGTGCTGGACGGCGGATCGTCGGTCGTACTTCCATTTCCTTGCCGGCGAACGAATGCTGGCGAGTGGGTCAATACCATTTCAGCAGCCGGTATCGAAATTCAGCCGACGAAATGGCGTCCGTGGCAAAGAAAAAGCGCGCTAGCTGGAAACCAGAGCCGACCTTCCTCATCAGAATGAGCAGCTGTGGAGCGAACATGCGATCAATGAGCCTGATTGTGCTGACGGGGCTGTTCGTACAAGCGGCCCATGCCGACGAAATCCGTCACCAGACTTTTCCGGACGTCATGCTGGGCACGTGGGCCGAAACAGCCGAACAATGCGCCGCAAAAGACAAATCTAACATCGTGATCGCGCCCGCGAAATATGGCGACGGCGGCGGCAGCTGCGCGGTGCGCTGGATCGTGCAGACGTCCGGATCGCACGGCATCAATTACGCAGTGCATGCGCTTTGCACCAGCGCATCGCTGCCGGAGAAGTCCCAAATCGTCAACATCGTCGTGCGGCCGCTGGGCCAAGACCGCGCGGAGATGGGGCGATCGTTCGAGGATTTAAAGAACTATCAGCGCTGTCCATAACAACACGAATAGCCATGAGCGCCTCGGCCCTTTCCGGCATCATTTTTGTTTTGACACTGGGTGGCATTCTTCTTGGCGCGCTGCTGCGCCGAACTTTACCGAAACACCACCTCAGCGAGGACGCTCAAGACACTGTAAGGCTCGGCGTCGGGCTGATAGCGACGATAGCCGCGCTGGTTCTCGGCCTGCTCATCGCGGCGGCAAAGGGTTCGTTCGATACGCAAAATACACAAATCAAGCAGATCACCGCCGATTTGATCCTGGTCGACAACATTCTGGCCCAATATGGCGCCGAGGCCCGGCCAATCCGCGAACAAATGCGCAGCTCCGTCGGAGCATTTGCCGATCAGCTCTGGCGCGAGAAGCAGATCGAGGTAAAGGGGCCGTTTGAAACGAACGCCGCAGCGGAAAAGGTCTATTTGGCAATTCAAAAGCTGGCGCCGCAAGATGACTTACAGCGCGCGCTGCAATCGCGAGCCGCGCAGCTCAGCAATGACCTCGCGCAGACCCGTCTTTTGCTGTTCGTCGAATCCGACAACCTTGTTCCGGCACCGTTTCTGGCAATTTTGGCGTTTTGGCTCGTGATCATATTTGCAAGCTTCAACCTGTTCTCGCCCCTAAACGGTACCGTCTTCGCCTGCCTTTCGCTGTTTGCCTTGTCGGCTGCCTGCGCGATTTTCCTGATCTTGGAATTGAGCCAACCGTTCACTGGCTTATTGACGATTTCGAGCGCGCCGCTGCGAAAAGCCCTCGGACCCCTGTGAGGTCTACCGGCGCGCGGAGTATCCGCCGCGCGCTTTGGCCGCAAACACAGGGAATATCGGCGCGGCGATTTGGTTATTATGCAATGCGCATCGGAGCGCCGCAGAGCAAAGGATTTCGAAATGTCGGAACTGACGAGGCGTAACCTTCTCGGGACCGCCGCGGCGGCGACGATCGCCGTCTCGGCCAAAGCCGCACGGGCCGAAGCGCCCGCCGCCAATGCCGCCGCGCCTGGGGTCTACCGCTATAAGATCGGCTCCTGTGAGCTCACCGCGCTCTATGACGGCATCTGGTATCGGCCGATCGATGACAAATTCATCGCCAATGCACCGTTCGCCGAAGTCGAACAGGCGCTTGACGCCGCTTTCATGCCGCACGACAAGCTTGCGACGCCTTTCACCACGCTGATCGTCAATACCGGGAAGCAGCTTGTGCTCCTCGACACCGGCACCGGCGGGCAGATCGCGCCGTCAGCGGGGGTGTTGCGCGACAATCTCGCGGCCGCAGGAATCGACCCGAAAGAGGTCGACACGATCGTCATCTCGCATTTTCATCCCGACCATATCAACGGCATCAAAGACAAGGATAATGCGCTGATCTTTCCGCGCGCCGAGATCATGGTTCCGGCGCCGGAATGGGCCTATTGGGTGGACGACGGGAACCTGAACAGCGCGCCCGCGGATCTGAAAGTTGTGTTTCTCAATCAGCGGCGGATTTTCGCCGACATCGCCAAGCAGGTGACTCAATTTGAGCCTGGCAAGGAAGTCGCGCCCGGCATCGTCACGATTCCCGCTGCGGGTCACACGCCCGGCCACACCGTCTTCGCCATTCATTCCGGCGATCAATCCTTGTTGGTCTTGAGCGACACCGCCCAGCATCCGGCGGTGTTCGCGCGGCATCCGGATTGGCAGGCGAGCTTCGACATCGACGGCGCCGCCGCGGTCGCAACTCGCAAAAAACTTTTCGATCGCGCCGCCGCCGACCGCATGCTGGTCACCGGCTATCACTTCCCCTTCCCCGCCTGCGGCCATTTGATCAAGACCGCGACTGGTTATGAACACGTGCCGGTCGAGTGGCAGACGGCGTTGTGAGAGCTGGAACCGGCTCAGGGTCAAAGCTCATTATTTTCAGTTTTGCCCGGACTACGCCCAAGCAACGCCCCAATTCGGAGTAACCTCGGAACCGCATGCACTGAGTGCACGCTGCGGGACGGGGACGGTCGTGCGAGCGAAAGCAACAGGGGCGGCAACGCTTGCTTTGCCATTTTTGCTGTTGACCGTTGGAACGGTCCATTCACAGGCGCCACAACCGGCGCCGAGTGAAACTCGATCGCCGCTGTCCGAAATAGCGCACGATTTCACAACTTGGCTGAACCACGTCACCGGCAGCAGCTCTAATCACCACCGCGTGGCGTCTCCACCGCCATTGCCGCGACCACGGCCGGCAGAAGCCACGCCCACACCCGTGGTGTCGAATGGACCACCGCTGCAGGCCGCGCCCGCGGCCGTGCGACCGAACAAGAAAATCGTGGCGCCCGTTCTGATCAATGACTGATTAAAGGAAGCCCATGAACCCCGCGGATGAAATGCCTGCGAAAATAGAAGCGCCTGAGTCAACCAGCGCTCCGGCCGATTTCGGTCAGAAATTGGACGAGCGCACCTCGCTTCCGGATTTTGACCGCGCGAGCAATCAGCACAGGCCGGTGGAAGATTTACACAGTCTTCTTTTACGGATCAGCCATCACCTCGACTACGAGACCTCGGAACGATCGACAATTTATTATCGTCTCTTGGCGATAGACGCTCAGGCAAAGCGAATAGAAAACCAAACCAAAAGACGCGCTTTGCGAGCTTTAGTCCGTTACGCCGCGGTAACTTGTATCGCCGTCGCCGGCACCTTGGCTTGGCAATCATACGCCGAGCCGGCCAAAAAGATCATTGCGACAAAGGCGCCGGAACTCGGCTGGTCGCCCGAAGCCAAGCAGATGATCGCGAGTTGGGTGCAAGAGCTGGGCTGGACGAAATCGGATACCGATACCGCCCCTGTCCGGCTGCCCGTGGCAGAGACACCGCAGGGGATACGGGTGATAGCCGTTGCACAGACTGCGCCAGACGCAGCCACACCGAAAGCGCCCGCCGCCCCCGCCGTTGACCCCGAGCAGATGCAACAGATAACGCGCAGTTTGACGACGCTTCAGCAAAGCGTGGAACAGCTTGCCGCCGCGCAAGACCAGATGGCGCACCAGATCACATCGCTGCAGGCCAGCGACGTTGAAATCTTAAACCGGATTCCAGCGCCGCCGCCGCTGCCCCCGGCTGCACCGGCGCGAAAGCCTGTGCCAGCGTCAGTGCCACGGGCGCCAGGTTCGGGTCACTAAATATTTGCTGTGTGTCGCCGCGCCCTCGGCTTCGTGCAAAAGCGGACCATCGCGAACGGTTAGCTCGATCCTGCCGAAGTCAAAAATGCGGAGGCCGGCAGCTAACCGGCCTCCTCTATCCCGCGATGTTTCTGTAAGGTGTTGCGGGACGACTACTCTTGAGCCCGATCTTTCCGGACGCTCGAATTCACGTCTCGGGATCTTGCTGAAAAATCCGACTTGCGGGACCCGGAGGTGTCCGCCTTGGGTGACCGCAAGCCGGTGCGTACGACCCGGGCCTCGGTTCGCACCGCATCTGGTGCTAATTCCGGATCGCAGGCAATTGGGTTACGAGCGCTTGGTGCTCTTGGTCATGCCGACCTGATGCGTCTTGGCCGGCTTGGCATGCCGCGCATGATGCACGACATGGCCCTTGGCCCGCGCAATGTGTTTACGCACATGGTTGCGGTGTCGGGCGGTGTGCTTCACCGTCGTGGCAGGTTTGGTAGTCTTGGCCGCCGGCGTGGCCGGCGTCTGGGTTTGGACCGCCGGCGCGGCGCCGTTGGAAGCGGCCATGCCGGACGGCTGAGCGGCGATCGCCGAGCCGGCGATCAAGCTGGTCGCGAGCAGCGCGGCGGCGAATTTGGTCAACATCTTGTTCTCCTTTTTTCGGCGCTTGGGGACTTGGCGCCGATGTTCAAGGAGAGACTTACACGAGGGCCACTGAACGCAGCCTGAAGTGGCAAAGCAATTAGCGTTCACCTACGTGAAATTCCTGTAATGGGACCCGCGTCCCGCCAATCAACTTTCCGTTGATCGGGGCTAACCCGAGCACCGCCGGCGGAAGAAATGCTAGGTTCTCGGTGTTATCAGGCTGAAATCCAACTTCGACTGGGAACCTCGCACGGGGAATAAACTCGTAGAGTAAGGACTCCAGAATACGCATGAGATCGCGGAACCAAGCAGCCAAAACCGGAGGAACTATGCGGAAAACCTCACTACTTACAGCCGTCATCCTCGCAGCGGCCATCTCGGGCGCCCCGCAGCTTGCCGCAGCGATGGGTTCGAGCAATCCCGCGCCGCCGTCGGATACCAGTAAGCCGTCCGGCAAGGGCCAAACCAAGAAGAATAAAAAGGACAAGAGCAGCTCGGCCAAGGAATTCCTGGACCGTTATCACGCCGCTTACGCGCTGATCTACGACAAGGAAGATTACCAGAGCGGCATCACCGCGCTGCGCGCCATCGGCTATGACGACAATGCCGACGTGGCCACGCTCCTTGGCTATGCAAGCCGCAAGCTCGGCCGCTACGACGATGCCAAATATTGGTACGACAAGGCGCTCGCCGCCGATCCGAAACACGCTTTGACCTGGTCCTATTACGGCATGTGGCATGCCGAACAGGGCAACCTGCTCAAGGCGAAGGACGATCTCGAGCAGGTGCGCCTGATATGCGGCACCGAGTGCAAAGAATTCGTCGCGCTCAAAGAAGTGATCGACGGCACGCGGACGTACTGATCGTCTTACAGCCCGGATCGAGCAGCGCTTGATCCCTGCGTGTGATTTCTCCCGGATATCGCGCAAGCGATATCCGGGCTGCTTTTTTGTGCTGCGATATTGCTACGAAATTAATGGGAGGAGTTGCCATGAAGAAATCAGCCGCCGCGGTGCTGTGCGCCGCGGGATTCATTTTTGCAAATCCGCCGTCGGGGCTTGCTCAGGATGTGCTGACCACGCATCGGTTGTCGGCGGCGCTTGCCGCCGAGGCCGTTGGCGAAGCCGGCGCTGCGTGCGCCAAGCAAGGTTACAAAGTGACCGCGGCCATTCTTGACACCGATGGCGTGACGCAAGCTCTGTTGCGCGGCGACGGCGCGTCGATGACGACGCTCGGCGCCGCGCGCGATAAGGCTAACACCGTGCTGATGCTCGGCGCGCCGCGGAATGAGGATAGCAGCGGCGCCATCGCGCAGCGCATTGGCGGCACACCGTCCGCGGGCGGCCTGGCCAAGCTGCCGCATATTCTTTTGTTGCAGGGCGCGCTCAGCATAAAGGTTGGCGGCGAAGCAATAGCCGCGATCGGCGTCGGCGGCGCGCCGAGCGGCGATCTCGACGAAGCGTGTGCCAAAGCTGGTCTCGATAAGATCAGCGGACGGCTGAAATAGTTTACCTAGGGTGGGCACTGCGCTATGCGCCTTTGCCCACCCTGCTCTCCTGCGTCTCCGTCAAAAGCCATTCCCGGTAATTCGGATCGACGCTCTCGATCGGCAGCACCAGTATCGCGGGGGTGGTGTAGGAGTGCAGCTGCCGGACCGCGGTGCGAACGGGCTCGGCGAGCGCGGCGCGTGTCTTGATGATCATCACCGCCTCCTCGCCCCGTTCGACGGCGCCTTGCCACCAATAGAGCGACACCATGCCGGGCAGGATATTGACGCAGGCGCACAGCCGCCGTTCGACCAGTTCACGCCCGATCCGCTCCGCCTCGACAACAGACGGATGGGTCGTATACACAAATACCACGCGTTCATTGTTTTTGTCCACAATCACACTCCCGCGGCTTTCGCCGCTTGTTTGAAACCGCTTTGTCATGCCGAAATCCCGTCCGGCACATTCTTATAAGCGCATCGCCTTTGTCGCCAGCGATGTGCCCGCGGCGCAGCGGGCGCGGCGCCGCTTGGTCCAGCGTTACGGCGATGTCCGGCCCGAGACCGCCGATGTCGTGGTCGCGCTCGGCGGCGATGGCCTCATGCTGGCGACCCTGCAACGGTTCATGAATTCCGGCAAGCCGATCTACGGCATGCATCGCGGCACGGTCGGCTTCCTCATGAACGAATATAGCGAACGCGATCTGCATAAGCGGCTCGCCGCCGCGCATGTCACGGTGATCCACCCGCTGATCATGCGGGCGCGCGACGCCGCGGGTCGCGTGCATCGCCACCGCGCGATCAACGAAGTCTCGCTGTTCCGCCAGAGCTACCAAGCGGCGCGGCTGCGTATCTGCGTCGACGACAAGGAGCGTCTCGCCGAACTCGTTGCCGACGGCGTCATGTTGGCGACGCCGGCGGGCTCGACCGCCTATAATTTATCTGTGCAGGGCCCGATCATTCCGATCGGGGCACCGCTTTTGGCGCTCACTCCGATCAGTCCGTTCAGGCCGCGGCGCTGGCACGGCGCACTGTTGCCTGACCGCGCCCGCGTCAGTATTGAAGTGCTCGAGCCCGGAAAACGCCCGGTGGCCGCAGTGGCCGATCACGACGAAGTGCGCTCGGTGCGCGCGGTGGACATCCACATGGATCACGCCACCACCATGCATATGCTGTTCGATCCGGGCCACAGCCTGGATGAGCGCATCATCAGCGAACAGTTCTGGCATTGAACAAAAGTGCGTCTGGGTTCACGCCGCGGCGGAATAAATGAGCCGCGGCGGTTCGGCAATCTCGTCGCAAAACTGCCGCGCTTCCTCGCGCGCGGCTTCGGTGGCGAAGCGGCGCAGCAGCGTGATCAGTGGCGCGATTTCGTCGGTATCGGCGCTTTCGCAAGCGGCGAGGACCCGCTCGACCATGCGCCGTTGCAGGCGCGCGTCATCCACGTCATCGGCAAAGCCGTCGCGCATCGCCTTGATCGCCTCCTTGAACGCGCCATGCATTGTAGCCGGCAACTGCGCCTTTTCGAACAAAGGCCGCAAGCCGGAACCGATGCGGTCATGCACAAGCGCCGAAACGCGCGCAAGCGGCATCCCACTCAACTCCGCCAAGGCCTCTTCGAACAAAGCGATGTTGCCCGAGAGCAGCGCGCGCAAGGCCAAGCCGGCGGTGAGCTGACCGCTCCCACAGAGATGCCGAATAAGCGGCCGCAGTTCGGCCTTCGGGCTGCCGGCAGCGATCGTGACCGTTGCCTTTTCGCAAGCCTCGCGCGCGATGCGCCGGGCGCGATCCTCCTCGAGCCACGAGCGGTCGACGACGAAGCCGGCGAGCGTTTGCGACAGTTGTGTCACCAGATTTTGCCGGGTCGCGGCCGGAAGATCCTCGCGCGCCAATAGCGCGTGACGGATGGTCGCGCTCTCGCCGAACCGCTCCACCATGCGATCCATCGACAAAGGCGCGATCTCGGCGCGGTCATTTTCCGCCAAAATCTGACAAGCCTCGGCACTGCCGAGTTCGGCGAGTGCGGCCGAGACCGCCGACGGCAGCACAGCGCGGCTGGCGATGGCGGCTTGAACGGCGTCGCCGCCGGTTGCGACGGCGTCGACGAGATCGGCATCGATCAAAAGCGGCGACAAAGCATAGATCGGCGCCGCGATCTGCGGCTGGTCGGAGGCAAGCGCGATGATCACCGGCGCCGGCGCAGCCGGACTCGCGGCCAAAGCATCGGCGAGTGCGCGGCGCACCAGCGGCGACGGATCGTCGAGGAGCTTGAGCATCAGGCCTTCGGCCGGCGCCAGCTCGTCGACGGTCAGGTCGGAACAAAGATAGGCGCGCGCCAGAGTGCCGGCCGCCTCGGCGCGTTCATTCGCCGGCGCGCTTGCCAGCCATTGCAGGAAATCGCGGACGATCGTCATCGGGAAAACCCACACGATCAGGATGCGATTCCAACCCTAGGACGGCTGTCCTTAACAAAGCGTTTACCATAAATCTTTGCCGTTCCCGGTAACGGCGGCGGGCGGCGCGGCGGGGTCGGGCAAGCGCGCGACAAGCGGGTTTTTGACGGTTTGGCCGCTTGCACGGGCCCACTTCGGCAATTCGGGAACGTTAACAATTGTGCTAAGTGTCGATCGAAAACGGGGCCGAAGTTCACGAGCCCCTTAGGCCCAAGGAGGCATCGAATGGCGCAGCAAACAGCGACGCGGCACAAGCGCGGCGGCCTCTATTTCGAGGATTTTGTCCCCGGCGAGCTCGTCGAGCACCGCTACACCCGCACCGTCACGCAGATGGACAACATGTTGTTTTCCAACATGACGCTCAATCCGCAGCCGCTCCACATCGACCGGCATTTCTGCGAGCAGGAGACTGAATGGGGCCAGCCGCTGATGAACTCGCTGTTCACGCTCGGTCTGATGATCGGCATCCAGGTTTCCGACATGACGGTCGGCACCACCATCGCCAATCTCGGCATGACCGATGTCAAATTCCCGCACCCATTGTTCGAAGGCGACACCGTGCACTGCACGACCGAGGTGATCGGCAAACGCGAATCGAAATCGCGGCCCGGCGCCGGCATCGTCGAATTTCATCACCGCGCCTATAACCAAGACAACAAGCTCGTCGCCGAGTGCCGCCGCCAGGCCTTCATGCGCATGCGGCCGAAGTGACATTGCGACGCGATGCGTTCTCTTCTCTTCGTTCCCGCCGACAGCGCGCGCAAGCTCGACAAAGCGATGTCGAGCGGCGCCGACGCGCTAATCATCGACCTTGAGGATTCGATCGCTTTGGACGGCAAAGCGCGCGCGCGCGAGGCCGCTGCCGCGTTTCTAAAAAACGCGATGACAAGCGCGACGCGGCCCTTTTTGATGGTGCGGGTGAACGGGCTACAGACCGGCCTGACCGATGCCGACCTCGATGCGGTCGCGCCGGCAAAGCCGGACGCCATCATGCTGCCGAAAGCCGAAGGCGGCGCTGCGATCGTTCACGCCGACGCCAAGCTTGCGGTCCGCGAAGCGCAAAACGATCTGCCGGACGGTCACATCAAGATTTTGCCGATCGCCACCGAAACCGCAGCCGCGCTGTTTATGGTCGGCACGTTTGCCGGTGTCAGTTCGCGCCTGATCGGCATGACCTGGGGCGCCGAGGACCTTTCCGCCGAGCTCGGCGCGCGGGCCAATCGTGACGCGCAGGGCCGCTTTCTCGACCCCTATCGGCTGGCCCGCAGTCTATGCCTTGCCGGCGCGGCGGCCGCCGCGGGGCCCGCGATCGATACGGTCTTTGTCGATTTTCGCAACGACGCTGGATTTCGCCGCGAATGCGAGGAGGCCTGCCGCGACGGCTTCGTCGGCAAGATGGCGATTCACCCGGCGCAGGTGCCGATCATCAATGAGGTGTTCAGCCCCTCGGCGGAGGCAATCGCCCATGCGCAATCGGTGATCGCTGCTTTCGCCGCGGCACCAGGCGCCGGCGTCGTCGGCATCGGCGGCGTCATGTACGACCGCCCGCATCTTGTGCGCGCGAAGCAATTGCTGGCGCGGGCCCACTCGCCTGCGCCACGGTGAAACTAGGCGCAAGGTTTGCCGCTCATTGCCGCAAAAAGCGGGAATCCAGCAAACAATCCACTTCCGTAGGAATTTTTCGCGGGGACGAGCGGAAGCCGCGGACCCGTCAGCCTTTCCCGTACGCCGTCTTCGGATCAAAGACGCGTTCGCCGCGAAATTCGAGCTTCGCCGCGCGTAATTTGCCCTCGGATGTCCCGAGTGGGACGGCGCGATAGAAGCACGAGCGTCGTCCGGTATGACAGGCGCCGGCGATCTGTTCGACTTTGAGCCAAACCGCGTCCTGGTCGCAGTCGATGCGCATTTCGACGAGGCGCTGGGTGTGGCCGGAGGTCTCGCCCTTTTTCCAGAGCGCATGACGCGAACGGCTAAAGTACCAGGCCTCGCCGGTGGCAATGGTTTTGGCCAGCGCCTCGCCGTTCATATGCGCGACCATCAGCACGTCGCCCGATTTCGCATCGGTGGCGACCGCCGTGACGAGCCCATCGGCGTCGAATTTGGGTGTGAGCGCCGTGCCCTGTTCGAGTTCGGCCGCGCCCGCGGGCGCCGCGAATGGTGCAGAATCGACCAAATCACCCTCCAATCGCACCCTCACCTTTCCGGAACTTCAAATTAAGGCCTGCCGGGCCTATATAGTTGATTGTCAAAGAGACTCAATAAACCCGCGTTAACGCGGGCAAATCTGCGCTTTCCCGATGCTCAACGAGGTCTACAATCGCCGCATTCTGGAGCTCGCCGCCGCGATCCCGCGGATCGGACGGCTCGAGCAGCCCGACGCCAGCGCCACCGCGCTGTCAAAGCTGTGCGGCTCGACCGTGACCATCGATCTGAAAATGGACGGCGACACCGTCACCGATTTCGCCCATGAGGTGAAAGCCTGTGCGCTCGGCCAGGCCTCGTCCTCGATCATGGCGCGCAACATCGTCGGCTCCAAAGCGAGCGAGCTTAAGGCCTTGCGCGAGGGCGTGCGCAAAATGCTCAAAGAAAACGGCACCCCGCCGGCCAACGGCAAATGGGCCGACATCGCGGTACTCGAACCGGTGCGCGGCTACAAAGCGCGGCACGCTTCGACGCTGCTGACCTTTGACGCCGTGGTCGATGCCATCGGCCAGATCGAGGCCAAGCGCGCCGGCAAAGCCCAAGCGCAGTAAAAATGGGCGGTCATTTGCCGTCGCTTGCCCAAGCTTGCCGCAACGCGCCGCGCCTGTTTGGGCGCGGTCTGATCACGCTCTATCGCTACACGCTTGCCGCGCTGGTCGGTTTTCGTTGCCGGCATCTGCCGAGCTGCTCGGAATATGCAGACACGGCGCTGGACCGCTTCGGCCTATGGGCCGGCGGCTGGATGACGCTAGCGCGGCTCCTGCGTTGCCAGCCCTGGGGCACCTCGGGGCTTGATTTCGTGCCCGAGACATTGCCGGAAAAATCGCGCTGGTATATGCCGTGGCGCTACGGCCGATGGCGCGGGACAAATTCGGCGCCGTCTCCTCACCTTGCCGAACCGGATGCGGCAAGACGTTGAACAAAGACCCGTTCGACCACGCTTACGCCGCACCGTAGGCAGCGAGTACCGTACAGGTCTCGCATCCCCTGACATCATTGATCTTTTTTCGTTGGCGGCGCTCTACCGCCAATGAAACCGCCAATGATTTGAAAAGCAGATCGCACGGCAGCTCACACCTTCACGAACGCCAATAATTGGCGGTCTGTCGGAACAGCGCGAAGGAGTTTATGCGGCGTACTCTTGCGGTTCGAATG
>JBKPIZ010000054.1:0-16666 GCA_046730495.1 Pseudomonadota bacterium | reverse complement strand
TGCACACACAACGCACCAAGTTTGCACATTGTTGCCAAGGACGTTGCCAAGAAACAACCGGCGATCGGGCCTCATAGCCCTGTTCTCCATAATTTATTGATTTTATTGGTGCGGACGGCGGGACTCGAACCCGCACAGGGTTTCCCCCAAGGGATTTTAAGTCCCTTGCGTCTACCATTTCGCCACGTCCGCGGATGCGGAGAACTATACGAAGTCCGCGGATGCGGACAACTATACGACGTCCGCGGATGCGGAAACTATACGATGTCCGCGAAGGCGGACAACTATACAAGATTCGCGAAAGCGATCAGCCGCGGAGCGATAACTACGCGACATCCCGCGAAGCGAGTTGAAAGTTATTGCGGTTGTTGCGCCGATTGTTTCTTCTTCTGCGCTAAGCCGTTTTGCGTGGACGCGGAAGCTTTCGGTCCGGAGCCAGCGGGCGCCTGCCGCACATCGGCCCAGGGATCGGGCGCCTTCTGAGCCGGGATCTTGCTATTCGCCGCCTTGTAGTCGGCATCGATCTGCTTCTGCCGCTCCTGTTCTTCAGGCGTGAGCACCCTTTTGTTCTCTCCCCCGATCGAAATCTTCGGCGTGAGGGGATAGCTCTGCGCGAGCGCGCTCACGCCCGGCAAAGCGAAAGCGCCCGCCAATACCAGGCCGAGCAGCGTGCGCACCAATCTTTCACGCGCGGCATCGCGTGTCGTCACGTTTCTTCGATATGCATCTTCTCGCGCCGCATTCATCGCGCCGATCTCCCCTACCCTTCGCGGACGATTTTTCAGTCCTTGAATACGTGCCCCCAAAGCTCGTCCCAGTCGGCGCCGGAAATGTCGGTCACGCGACCGTCTCTCTCAAAGAATTTGTTCGGCACCTGGAACATCGCGAGCATCAGGCCGCCTTCCGGCGTCCAGGCAACATGGCGGCTGCCGGCCTCACGCCAGACGAATTCTCCGGGCCCGACAGCAAGCCCTTGGGCCGGGCCTTCCTTGTCGACGAGCTTGCCTTCAAGAACGTAGGTCTGCTCGATCTTGACGTGCTCGTGGTCGGGCAACGTGGCGCCGGGGGCGAATTTCATCAGCGCGGTAACAAGACCGGTCGCCTTGTCGAGCAGAAGGCCCTTGACTTCGCAACCAGGAAACCGGGTCTTCTTCCATTCCATGTCCGCCGGACGCACCACGTGCGAATGCGTCTCGGCGGTGTCGTGTTTCGATTTTGGCGTCACCGCATCCATGGAGGCCTCCTGCCTTAATCGTCGACGTTTGGCCCCCATCATAGCCGATCGCGGCGCAAGCGCGAAATAGCCACACTACAAACCGGCGTCGCGGATCGGCGGTTGGAACGCAAGCCCGGTATCCCAGGGAAAATAGATCCAGGTGTCTTGCGACACCTCGGTGATGAAGGTGTCCACCATGGGCCGGCCCATCGGCTTGGCATAGACGGTGGCGAAATGGGCGCGCGGCAAAATTCCGCGCACCGCTTTTGCCGTCTGGCCGGTATCGACAAGGTCGTCGACGATGAGTACGCCGGCGCCCTCGCCGCCACCGTGCGCGATCACGCTCGCGGCGACGTCCTTGAGAATCTTTACGTCGGCCTGGCGGGTATGGTCGTAGCTCGCCACGCACACCGTCTCGATCACGCGGATGCCGAGCTCGCGCGCCACGATTGCGGCCGGCACGAGACCGCCGCGGGTGATGCAGACGATCGCCTCGAAAGGGCCCGCCCCGCTCAGCCGCCATGCCAGCGCGCGAGAATCGCGATGGAACTGGTCCCACGAAACAGGAAAGATTTTTGCGGGATCGACGGGCCGGTCCGGGGGTTTCATAGCCGATCGTCTCATTGCGCCAGGTGGCCGAGTTTACAGGGTATTGATCCAATCGATCACGTGACTGCGCGCCACCAGCGCGGTCGTGAGGTGCCCGGCAATGACCTCGACATATTGGCTCTTCGGATTCTTGGCGAGCGCATTGAAGGCATATTCCGGGCCGCGGCGGTCGATCGGATCGAGTTTGCCGACGACCCAAAGCAATGGCACCGGCGAAGGCGCCGCGCCCATCAGCGCAGCATTCTTGGGCATGACCGCCGGTCCCTCCGGATCGAACCAGCTCAAATAGACGGTCGGCGTTGCAGTTGTCGTCAACGGGATGCCCTGCGCCATGTCGGGGAAGCTCTGCCGCACATCGCCCTTGCCTTCGGCGATCAAGATCTTGGCGCGCGCTACCGCATCGCTGACGAAACTGCGCATGTTTCCGACGTCAGGCAGATGACCGGGCGCGAGCGCGACCACGCCCGCGAGCTCGGGATGCCGCGCCGCATATCCGATCGCGGCATTGGCGCCCAGAGATACACCGATCAGCACAATGCGGTGCGCACCGCCCGACTTGAGCCCCGCAATCGCGGCTTCGATCTCGGTCAGCGCTTGATCGAAGGTCGCGTCGTAGCGCCGGTGAAACGACCACGGCATTTCCGGGGTCGCCACCAGCGCCCCTTCTTCTTTCAAAGCCCCGAGGATGCCGCCATTGAGCCCCCCAGGCCAACCGCCTTTACCGTGCAGATAGACAACGCCCAATCCACGCAGATCGACGGCCGGCTCAGCGGAGGAGAATTCCACCGCGAACAGGAAACTAAATGCCGCGGCGGCGGCGGCGATAGCGGAGACAAATATACGGCGCCGCTTCATCCACTCATTCATCCATGGCCGAACGATGCAGCCTGACCGCGACAAACTTTAGGCCCTGGCCAACCCGGCCTTGACGCGAGTCAACATCGCTTCGATGGCTGCCTTCGCCGCGATGAGCTTCTGCGGATCGCGCGAGCGCACCACCACATTCGTATTTGCCAGATTTTTTTCATCGACGAACGGATAAGAGCCGATCACCACATCCGCATATGACTTCGCAATCGCGCCGAGCTCGGTGCCGATGTCGCCTTCGCGGCAATCGGCGCGGATCGATTCCGACAGCATCTTTGCTCCGGTCTTGAGCTGTGGCGCCACATAATCGAGCATCGCCTGCATGACGCTCGGGATACCGGCCATCACGATCACGTTGTCGATCCAAAACCCGGGAGCCGCCGAAATCTTGTTCAACACCAGCGCGGCGCCTTTAGGCACGCGTGTCATGCGCATGCGCGCCTCGTTCATCTCGCCGCCGGTCTGCGCCATCCGCGCGCGCATGATTTCGACGGCGCGCGGGTGGTGTTCCAGCGCGACGCCGAACGCTTTGGCGACACATTCGGCGGTGATGTCGTCATGGGTCGGGCCGATTCCGCCGGTCGTGAACAAATAAGTGTAACGCAACCGCAACGCGTTGACCGCGGCCACAATTTCCGGCTCCTCGTCGGGAACGATGCGGACTTCTTTCAGATCGATGCCGATGTCGGTCAAAAAGTCGGCGATGTAGCCGATATTCTTATCCTTGGTGCGGCCGGAAAGAATTTCGTCCCCGATCACCAGAACGGCGGCGGTGACGACGCCGTCGTTTTTGGCCGCGCTGCTGGTGGGCGCGCTGCTGGCCATGCTGCCGGTCATGCCGTGATCTCCGTGCCGCCGCCTCCTCTAGCGCGACACCGCTCACGGCTCAAGCGCGCGCGGATGCAGGGCTCACGCTCGTACTTCTTCAGGAGCGGGGCGGCATGCCCTGGTAGCCGAGTATATCGCTTCGCTTCTGCAAGTATTCATCGCGATCGATCTCGCCGCGGGCATAGCGCCGGGCCAGCAGTTCGAGGACGGTGCCTTCGCGCGGATTGCGGATCGCTAGAGCGCGTAGCCGTTTTTGCCATTTATGCCGCACGTACCAGGCGGTGGCGGCAATGACGATGGCAACGATCAGGATAGGTTCGAGCATATTCGGTTTGGGGCGGCGCCCGCTCCCGGCCGTATAACGGGGCACCGCCTTTTCCGGTTCCTTATTTGCGGCGCTGCGATGGACCCGCGGCCTGATGGATAAACAACGGCATCGGTGAGCATCTCGCCCGCGCAGCCGCCGACAATGCTATACAGGCGGTACAACGGGGGCTGATCAAATCGATGACCTATTGCGGTGGAATTCTGGTCCGGGAGGGCTTGGTGATGTTCGCCGACACCCGGACCAATGCTGGAGTCGACAACATTTCGACCTTCCGCAAACTGCACGTATTCAAGGACCCGAAGAAGCGGGTAATGGCGATCGCCTCGGCGGGGAATCTTTCGATCAGCCAGTCCGTGGTCAGCACATTGACCGAAGGCTACGACAATCCGGAGACCGGCGAGCACGAAACTTTGATGAACGCGCCGACGCTGTTCCAGGCGGCGCGACGGGTCGGTCACGTCGTGCGCACCGTCCATGCCACCGAGGGCAAGGCGCTCGAGGCTTCCGATGTCACATTCGACGTGTCGTTTCTGTTCGGCGGTCAGATCATGGGCGAGCGCATGCGGTTGTTCATGATCTACTCGGCCGGCAATTTCATCGAATGCACCGTGGATACGCCTTACCTGCAAATCGGCGAGCATAAATACGGCAAGCCGGTGCTCGATCGCGCCATCAACTACGAAATGGACATCTATGACGCACTCAAAGTCGGGTTGATTTCGATCGATTCGACGCTGCGGTCGAACTTGTCTGTCGGGTTGCCGATCGATCTCATGGTGCTGCGCCGCGACACCTGCGACCCGGAACTCATTTACCGGATCGAGCCGGGCGAACCTTATTTCACCGATCTGCGCGAGCGCTGGTCGGCCGCCCTGCGCGCGGCCCATATCGGCATACCCCGGCCGCCTTACGTAAACCGGCGCTGAAAGCCGAATCAGGGTCAAAACTCGATTCACTCGTGGCGACGTTCCACGGTCTATCGCGAAACGCGGCGCTCAGGCCTTCCCTTTAGCTAATGCCAACGGACGGGTGGCGAGGAGGGTTGGTATGGGGAGTTTTGAGTGCAGAAACCGTTTTTGGCCTGACGATCTGCCAGACACTGTTGAAAGGTGGCATAGACGCAGCGTAGCGAGCCGTCCAAAGCCGAAGACTGCAGACACCAAGGCGCATTTTGAGCGTGCGCAGCACTCGCACCCAGTACTCCAAATACAACGAGAATGAATTTCACGGCGCGTGTTCCTATAATCCGCCCCGCACAACACTCCGATAATAGCTCGATTAAACGGACCCCGCGTCCATGGCTAGTGGCCGCTTCCCTCCCAGCCGCTCCAAGGTCAAAAGCAAGCCGTTTACCAGTCATTAACCGATCGCGGCCGAAAGCGGCGTGGTTCCCGGCAGCCGTGATTTCCATGCAAACTGCAAGTCATTGGCAAGCTTTTGCTCGCTATCTTGCGCCGGGCCGAAATATCCAAAGGTGGCAGCGTGTTGCCTTCGGCGCAGATACAGACCGCCGGGGAAACGAACCGCTCGCGCTGGGACCACGCGCGCGTCCGTTTGCTCATCCCGATCGGCATCATGGTCGTTGTCGCGATCATCGGCATCGCCGTGGGCGTGCTGAGCTCGGCGCAGCGCGCCCACCGGATTTCGACCGATAACGAAGAGCAGGCAATTCTTCGCTCGCTCGACGAAAACGCCGAGCGCGCGCTGCGCCACCTCGAGAGCGTCGCGTCGATGCCGCAAGCGACCACGAAAATTCGCGATAGCTATGACGCAGAGTGGATCAATCGGCGCGTCGGAGAGTGGCTCGAAACGTTCTACAACGCCGACATCGTTGCGGTCTTCGGGATCGGCGGGGGGACCGAATATTTCCGCTCCCGCGTCACGGGCGAAGGCGCCCCCGCCGACCTGACGGCCGAGCTCTCTCCAGCGATTGACATTTTGCACGGCCAGCATGCTGGGCAACCGCGCGGCACTGTCTTGGTATCTCCGCACGATCTATCCAAGCCGACTAAAGCCGTGGCTCTTTTTCAAAATTTTTTGGGCCAATCCGCCATTGTTGCCGCCGTAGCGGTTGGTGAGCAGCCAAACGGAAATGCTCGGGCGCCGATCGTGGCACTGGTCAAATATGTCGGCGATCGGCTCCTGACCAAGATCGGCGATCATTTGCAAGTCGAGGGCCTCCGCCTGATCGACAGGCGACGCCGCCCGGCGGCGATCAGGTCGTCACGCTAGCCGACACCGAGGGGCAACCGGTTGTCCGCCTAGCGTGGCGACCGAATCGGCCGGGCGGAGCGGTGATTGTCAGCTTCGTACCGTTCGTCGCGGTGGCGCTTGTGGCCTTCGCGCCGCTGATCCTCATCATCATGCGCCATATGCGCCACACGGTCGCCGCAATCGCCGACGGCGAGCGGCAATTACGCCACCTTGCTCTGCACGATCCGGTTTGCGGATTGCCGAACCGGATTTATTTTTCGGAACGGCTGGAACGCGCCATCGCCGAAGTGCGCAATGGCGGCCCAAGTGCCGCGGTGTTCTACATCGATCTCGACCACTTCAAGGACGTCAACGATACACTCGGCCACCATATCGGCGACGAACTCATTCTCAACGTCACGCGGCGCTTGAGCGAGATCAGACGCGAGGACGATCTCGTCGCCCGCCTGGGCGGCGACGAATTCGCGATCATCATGACCTGCGCCTCGGACAACTATTCGCTGCAGGCGATAGCCGAACGCATTCTCGCGGCGATCTGCACGCCGTTCGTCGTCAGCGGGCACGGCATCAATATCGGCGCTTCGATCGGTATTGCCGTGATCGACAGCTGCACCCAGGACGCCCGCGACATCCTGCGCTACGCCGATATGGCGCTCAATCGCGCCAAGAATGAGGGCCGCAACCGCCTGCATCTACGACGCGGCGATGGACGCCGACCTGTCGAATCGCAAATTGCTGGAAAGCGCGCTCCGCCAGGCGATCAAAAACCGCGAGCTGCACGTTGTCTATCAGCCGATCGTCGATGGCAGCGGCAAGCGGCTGGTCGGCGTGGAAGCGCTGGCGCGGTGGATTCACCCGGTGCACGGCGAAATCCCCCCGGCGCGCTTTATTCCGATCGCCGAACATTCCGGTCTCATTGTCGAGCCTGGCGAATACATCTTGCGCCGCGCCTGCCTTGACGGTCGCAATCGGCCGGGTCTGCCGGTCTCGGTCAATGTGTCGCCGCTACAATTCCGGCGACCAGATTTCGTCGAGGCGATCGAGCGCATCCTCGGCGAGACGGCTTTCGAGCCAAACCGGCTCGAACTCGAGCTCACCGAAAGCACCTTGCTCGGCAATCTCGAAAGCGCAGAGCTCTCGATGCTGCGGCTCAAAGGCGTCGGCGTGTGTTTTGCGCTCGACGATTTCGGCACCGGCTATTCGAGTCTGCTTTATCTGCGGCGTTTTCCATTCGACAAGCTCAAGATCGATTCGAGTTTCGTGCGCTCGATCGAGAAGGCCACCGATGCTGCGGCCATCGTTCATGCCGTCGTCAGCCTCGGCCGCGGTCTCGGCATGAAGGTGACGGCGGAAGGCGTCGAGACCGCCGACCAGCATCTGTTCCTGCGCGCCGCCGGCGTGCATTCAATGCAAGGCTACCGCTTCGGCCGGCCAGTGACTGCGGCCGAGATCGACCATCGCCTCGCCGCGCCCGAGGCCTACTCGGTCACAAGTCCCGATCAGGAAATCGCGGTCGCGAGCTGACTTCTTTGTCGTTCCGGTGCGTCATGAAATGGCGAGCCCGGAATCCGTAAGCCCGGTGTCTGAATTTAATCTCGACCACCTGATTATGGATTCCGGACTCGCCGCAGAGCTTGTCATCGGACCGGACACTTCGGTCCGGACCCGTTGGCGGCGATCCGGAATGACGAAACGGGGATTGCCGCCGCGCATCGCCTTCGCCACTATCCGCCCGGCGCAAACCGGAGGGAGGACAGCCATGGCGGAGCGGAAAGTTGCATTGGTAACGGGCGCCGGTACCGGGGTCGGCCGCGCCGTGACGCTCGCCTTGATGCGCGAGGGCTATGCCGTGGTGCTCGCTGGACGGCGCAAGGAGCTGTTGGACGCGGTCGCCAAGGAAGGGGCGCAAACGCCCGGCGAAGCGCTCACAGTTGCCGCCGACGTTGCCGAACCGGCTTCGATCAAGGCGCTGTTCGCCAAGGCCAAGGACAGTTACGGCCGGCTCGACGTGCTTTTTAACAATGCCGGCATCGGCGCGCCGGCGGTACCGATTGAAGATTTGCCGCTCGACAAATGGCAGGCGGTGGTCGCCACCAATCTCACCGGGCTCTTTCTGTGCACGCAGGAAGCCATCAAGATCATGAAAGCGCAGCGCCCGCGCGGCGGCCGCATCATCAACAATGGCTCGATTTCGGCGCATACGCCGCGGCCGCATTCGGCCGCCTATACCGCGACCAAGCACGCGGTCACTGGGCTGACCAAACAGACCGCGCTTGACTGCCGCGGCCATGACATCTGCTGCGGCCAGATCGACATCGGCAATGCCGCAACCCCGCTCACCGAGCGCATGGTGCAGGGCGAAGGCGTGTTGCAGCCCGATGGCCGTAAAATGGTCGAGTCGCGCATGGCCGCGGAAGATGTCGGCCGCGCCGTGGTCTACATGGCGAGCCTGCCGCTCGACACCAACGTGCTGTTCATGACCGTGATGGCCAATTTGATGCCCTATGTCGGGCGCGGATGATTTCGCATGATGCCGAGCCAGTGGCACGACTGGCATGATTTTTACATGCTGCTCGGCACCGCCTCGGCCGCACTGGTTGCGCTGTTGTTCGTCGCGGTGTCGATCGGGGCAAGTTTTCTCAGCCTCGAACGCAGCACCGCGACGCGGACTTTTATGAGCCCGGTCGTTTTCCATTTCAGCACGCTTCTGGTCATCAGCCTTATTGCGCTGGTGCCGTCCCACACCGCGCAGTCGCTCGCGATCGGCATCACCCTCGTGGCCATTGCCGGACTTGCCTACACGACCGTGGTCCTGGTTGGCCTTGCCCGCGCCTCGGTCAGCGATATCGCCGACCGGTTCGGTTATGGAATTTTTCCGATGGCGTCCTACGTCGCGATGCTCGCCGCGGCGGGCCTTGTCATTTCGCGCGCCACACTTGCCGCCGATATCCTGGCCGCGGCGCTACTCCTTCTACTCGCGATCAATATTCGCAATGCCTGGGACCTGATGCTGGCTTTTGCGCGCCAGATCGCAAGCAAGGGCTCGGATACTTGATCGTAGCGCGGCGCGATGAAAACTGCGCGCTTTAAGCGCGCCGTCCACGCTAACCCCTAGCGCGCTTGTCCATCGAAAAACTTGCGTTCGAAAATTTTGCCAAGCGTCGCGTAAGAAAAGCCGTTGAGCCTTCCGATTGGATTGAGCTTCTTCATGTCGATATAGCCATTCGTCATGCATGATGGATCGACATGCATGTAAACCACCTCACCGATGACCAACGGATGCCGGTTCGGCCCAAGCTCAAGGACGCGCTCGAGCTTGCACTCGAAATGGATCGGAACTTCCTTGACGCGCGGCGCCGCGATTTTGACGCTTGGGATCGGAGTGAGACCGGTTTTGCTGAACTCAGAATCGCTGGCCGGAAAGGCGTTGGCCGAATCCACCATTTCTCGCCACACCGGTTCCGTCACCACGTTGAAGCAGAACTCCCCGGTCTCGTGCACGTTCTTGAGCGTATGCTTCTCGGTGCCGTCGGGATTGCGCGCGATCGTCAGCGAGATCATCGGCGGAATGACGCAGACGACCGTGAAAAAGGAAAACGGCGCGAGGTTGCTGACGCCGCTCTTGCTGACCGTCGATGCCCAGCCGATCGGCCGCGGCACGACAGCGCCCGTGAGCAGCCGATAGACCTGACGCTTTTCGACGATGGTGGGATCGAATTCGAGATAATGCGGCGTCATGATCGTAGAGGCTTCTGCATTCACGCGGCGGGAGAATAGCCGTTACGTCAATCCCAGTTCGGCCAACCGCCGCTCCAGGAAAGGATTTGGCAGACCAAAAAATACGGTTGCTGCGGCGAACAAGGCGACGCTTCCGATAGTGAGCCAGGGAGCCAACAGCACGGCTGCGGCGTAAACTGCAATTCGCGCCGAATGCAGGCGCGCGATGAAGCGGATCGCGCGCGAAGATACGCCGTCGGAGATGAGGCCCGGACTTGAACTCGCGTAGAACCAAAGCAGCGTTCCAAGCGCGTTTACTGTCATCAAGTTCAATCCATAGATGGCCGCTGCAAGCGGATTCCACAGATGCCGACCAAGCAGATATGCGGGAAACGGAATGAACACGACGGCGAGCAGCAAGAGTAGATTGAGCCACAACAGGCGGCGATCCACCGCTTTGATTATGTGCATCATGCTGTGGTGCGAGACCCAATAGACGCCGACGATCACGAAGGTGAGCGCGAAGGCGAGCATTTCGGGCCCAAGGCTGGCCAATGATTGCAAGGTCAGTTCCTGATCGCGATCGAGATGGACGTTAAGAATGAGGAGCGTAATCACGATGGCGAATACGCCATCGCTGAACGACTCCAATCTGTGTTTCGGCATCGCGTCCCCCCTTTGCAGGCAATCGGGCCAGGCTTGGTTTCACGTATTAGGGCAGATGCGTCATGTTCTCAAACCTCGCGGGCGCGTTGCCCGGCGCGAAAGGTGATCCAAGAAGGCCATTGCCGCCGTATCGAGGGGCGGGCTATCATCAAGTAGTTAAACAGGGGGCTTCGACTTGTGATGGCTTGGTTGCAGCTGTTACCGGTCGCCTTCGTTGCGATTTTAGGGCTGGCAGCCCTTTACGCATTGTCGAGCGGCCCTGCACGCCAATGATGCGCTAACTGAATGGCCGGGGGGCCAAAATGCGTGTCTTTAAAGGCTTGATGCCCATTGCCGCATCGATCGGCTTGATATCGGTGGTTACGGCGCTGCTCTGGCAAGTCAACCAGACGGCCGCCGGGTCCCACGCGCTCGTCTATATTTATCTATTCCCTGTGGCTTTGGTTGCCGCTCTCTACAACGGCCGTATTGCCGTGTTGTCCGCGGCCATGGCTCTGGTGTGCGCCGACTACTTCTTGCAGGAGCCGATCTACAGCCTTGCCAACGACAATCCCCGGGAATGGGGCGATCTTGTTTGCTTCGCAGTATTGGCTGTAACGGCGATCAAAGTTATCCGGGAATTGGTGCGGCCTCGCACGAGCAAGCTTGAGGCACGATCGCCCTGAAGCGGTCCGTCTGCGACAGTCTGCCGGTAGACGATGGAGTTCGGCGTCCAGTTTTTTCCCTCGGTGAGCCCGGCGCTCAAAAGCCCGGCGCAATACTGGGACGAGGCGCTCGTACTTACCCAATTGGCCGAACAGCTCGGTTTTAGGCATGTCCGCACGGTCGAGCATTATTTCCACGCTTACGGCGGCTACAGTCCGGACCCGCTGATTTTTCTCAGCGCCGCAGCGGCCGTAACTCACAAAATTCGTTTAGTCACCGGAGCCGTACTGCCGGTGTTCAACAATCCACTCAAGCTCGCCGGTCAGATCGGCATGGTTGATGCGATCTCCAAAGGCCGGCTTGAAGTCGGCTTCGCGCGGGCCTTTTTACCGCACGAATTCGGCCGTTTTGGCATTTCGATGGACGAGAGTCGGGCGCGTTTCGACGAGGGCCTCGAACAGATCCGACTGCTTCTAACGGAAGAGAACGTTACGTTCCGAGGTCGTTTTCACAGCTTCGAAAAAGCGACTTCGCAGCCGCGGCCAACGCAGACACCGCGGCCGCCGTTTTGGATTGCCGCACTCTCGACGAAAGAGTCATTCGAGAACGCCGGCCGCCTCGGCCATCATCTGATGGGCATACCGATCGGCGGCGCTCAAATGGCTGAGTTGATTAAGGCCTATCGCGAGGCCTGGAGCGCAGCAGGTCATCCAGGGCGCGGACGCGTGATGCTTGCTTTTCACATGTTCTGCGCCGAAACCCGCGATCAAGCGGCGGCGATCGCGCGCGAGCCGTTGAACATTTACTTAAAATCCATCGTTGATGCGGCGTCGGAATGGATGACCGGCGTCGCCTCCAAGGATTATCCGAACTATCAGAAAATGATTGAATTCATCTCCAAGGAAAGCTTCGAATCGCAGGTCGCAAAGGGCTCGGCCTGGATCGGCACGCCGGAAGACATTCGCGAGGCTATCGCTGCCTATGACAAACAAGTCGACGGCTTCGAATCGGCCTCGCTTCAAATCAATTTCGGAATGATCGGCGAAGCCGATGCCGAACGCTCGATGAAAATGTTTGCGCAGAAGGTCATGCCGCATTTCAAGAACGGTTAAACCGTGCATGACTGCGGGCACAGGATTGCCCGCGTTCTCGCTCAGGGAGGCTCACCATGCCGCGCGGCGCCGATCGAATCCTCACCACCCATGTCGGTAGCTTGATCCGGCCGCCGAACTTAATCGAGTTCTGGCGATCGATTGAAGACGGCAAGCCCTATGACGAGGCGGCGTTCGAAGCCTGCCTGACTGAGTCCGTCGCCGAAGTGGTGCGCCAGCAGGCCGATGTGGGAATCGACATCGTCAGCGACGGTGAATTCAGCAAGGGGGTCAATTGGGCGTTCTATATTTTCAAACGCCTCAAAGGCATCGCGGTGCGGACGGCGACGGCGGAGGAACTGCAAGACCCGATGGCGTCGATGTCTGGCGGCCAGGACCGCCGGGCATTTCCCGAATTTTATGCCGAGTACGACGCCGCTACGGGGTTAGGCAAAAGGCTTGGCTACCGCGTCATCGTCAACGGCGAGATTTCCTATTGCGGCCAGAACCAAGTTGGCCGCGACATCAAAAACATCACTGCCGGCCTTACCAAAGCCAAGCAGCAATTCGCTGCACTCGCGGGTTTCCTGCCGGTGGTGGCGCCGGCGAGCGCGCTGCCTGGCGCCAAGATCGAGCACTACAAGGACGAAGAGACGTACCTATTCACGCTCGCTGAGGCGCTGCACGAGGAATACAAGGCGATCGTCGATGCCGGACTTTATGTGCAGATCGACGATGCATTCCTGCCCTATATGCACGAGCGCATGGTGCCGCCGATGTCGAATGCGCAATATTTGCGCTGGGCGCAGATGCGTGTCGATGCGCTCAATCACGCGTTGCGCGGCATCCCCGAGGAGCGTTCGCGCTATCACATCTGTTGGGGCAGCTGGAACGGCCCGCACGCTTTTGACGTGCCGCTCAAGGACATTATCGGGCTCTTGCTGCAGGTGCGCACCGGCCATTATTCGTTCGAGGCCGCCAATCCGCGTCACGCCCACGAGTGGCGGGTGTGGGAAACCGTGAAGCTTGCGCCCGGCAGAATTTTAATTCCCGGTGTCATCAGTCACGCGACCAACATCGTCGAACATCCGGAACTCGTCGCCGAGCGTATCGTGCGGCTGGCAAAGATCGTCGGTCGCGAGAACGTGATGGGAGGCACCGATTGCGGTTTCGCGCAAAGCCCATTCGCGCGCCGTGTGCATCCGACTATCATGTGGGCGAAGCTGAAATCATTGGTCGAAGGCGCGCGGATCGCGACCCAGGTGTTATGGGGCAAGCAGGCGGCGGCGTGAATCGGTTGAACGAACCACGGCGCGTCGAGACTGACTTTGTCGAACACGCCGCGTTTTTTGGGCTACGCCACCGCGCTGACTTTGATCTTGGCGCCGGCGCGGACTTTGCCGAGCGTCTTCACGTCGCCGAGCGCCTTCGCCCAGACATTGCAGGGACTGGCGAGCCGCGTCTCGTCGCCCTGTGAAATCGGGGTACGGCCAAAGCCGATCGCAATGGCATGCCCATCCGGCCAATAGGCGATCTCGCCGGGGGTGACCACGGCGCGCGCGTCCTTCTCCCGCGCGACCTTGACCGGAATCTCGAAATAGACCTCCTCGCCCCAAGTCAACGCCGAAGCCGTGATCGGCAGCGCCGCCGCGATCGCCTTGGCGGTCGGGGTGTCGAGGAGCTCGGCGTCGAGCGTGAGTGAACCGAAGTCGAAGCGGATGCGCATAGAGGAACTCCCGGTGTCATCCCGTAGGAAGAGGAAAGGTACATGCCACCATCGGCGGCGAAAATGAACCTCCCCCGCGGTCTTGCGGACGGCTAAGTTCAGTACCGGGAATCGGGGCTTACTTATATGCAGTCGTTGCAGTCCGCGTTCGGTATCGTCGCGATCATCGGTATCGCCTTTATCATCAGTGAGAACCGCCGGGCGGTGCCGTGGCGGCCGGTCTTCATTGGGCTGATACTGACATTCGCGCTGGCGCTGTTGATGCTGAAAATTCCCCAGGCCGAAATCATATTCGGCTGGATCAATCGCGCGGTCGAGGCAGTCGCGGCGGCGACCAAGGCCGGTACCGCGTTCGTCTTCGGCTATGTCGGTGGCGGGGCGCTGCCGTTCGATCCGAAGACGCCGGGCTCGGACTTTATTCTCGCATTCCAGGCGCTGCCGGTCGTGCTGGTGATGAGCGTGCTATCGTCGCTTTTGTTTTATTGGCGTATCCTGCCGCCGATCGTGCGCGGCTTCTCATGGGCGCTGGAGCGCACGCTCGACGTTGGCGGCGCGGCCGGCCTCTCGACGGCAGCCAACATCTTTGTCGGCCAGGTCGAGGCGCCGCTGTTTATCCGGCCCTATCTCGCCAAACTGTCGCGCAGCGAAATGTTCATCGTGATGACCGGCGGCATGGCCGGAATCGCCGGCACGGTATTCGTCCTCTATGCCACGATCCTCGCCAATGCCATCCCGAACGCCGCGGGCCACATCGCGGTCTGTTCCGTGCTCGGCGCGCCGGCGGCCATCGTCATCAGCCTGATCATGGTGCCGGACCCGAAACGACAGCACACCGGCGGCCGGCTCGACGACGTCAAGCAGACCGCCAGCGGCACGATGGACGCCATTGTGCAAGGCACGGGCGCCGGGCTTGAACTTCGCCATTGTGCAAGGCACGGGCGCCGGGTTTGAACTTCTCCTCAACATCGTCGCCATACTGATCGTATTCGTCGCGCTGGTTTATCTCGCCAACGCCGTGCTCGGCCTGTTGCCGGATTTTTTCGGCAGCCCGGTGACGCTGCAGCGCGCCCTCGGCTGGATCATGGCGCCGGTATGCTGGCTGATGGGAATTCCCTGGTCGCAGGCCGTCACCGCCGGCGGACTCATGGGTATCAAGACCGTCCTCAACGAGCTCGTCGCCTATCTTCAACTTGCGGCGCTGCCCGACGGCGCACTGGACCCGCGTTCGCGCGTGATCATGCTTTACGCGATGTCCGGCTTCGCCAATTTCGGTTCGCTCGGTATCATGATCGCGGGCCTTTCGACCATGTGCCCGCCAAAGCGCAACGAAGTCGTGTCGCTCGGCCTCAAATCCATCGTCTCGGGCACGCTGACAACGTGCCTGCTCGGCGCGATCGTCGGGGTGCTGACGTGACGCCAACCGAGGGGAGAATGCGCGCAGCCCGACCCCGAGTTCCGCGAAACAGGGCTGTGCCCCGCAGCGGCGGCGTCGGCTAGTGCAACCGAAACTCGCCATCGATCGCGCGGATCTCAGTCGGCCGGATCAGCCGCGCATGAGCCACAGTGACCGAGTGTAGTGGTCCTTCAAGGGTCTCCAGCCAGAAATTGAGGAACTTGTTGAGCGCCGGAAATGCCGGGCAGAGATCGTAATCCTGCCAGACATAGGTCTGAAGAAGCCAAGGGTGATCCGGCCGCCGGTAGAGAATATTGGCGGTCGTCAGTCCATGGCCCTCGAGCTGCTTGCTAAAATCTTGCGACACCATAGTGCCCTCCATCCCGCCATCGGGAATGTTCAAGCGACTCGCTCCTCCAGGCAAGCCTTCAAAATGAGAAACCTGTTTATTTTCAAGGCACTAGCAGCATCCAAACTCGCCTGCTAACAAGCAGCCCGTGCGAACAGTACGGCTGCGCTACGCCTGACGTCCTTCATCAACGAGACCGCGCCGGGCCACGTTTCCTTCCGGCGCTTCACTAAATTTTGGTCGGCGGCGGGGAACCGACAGCCTTAACCCAAAGCAAAAAGCTCTGTTGGCAATCCGTTCTGGTGAGTGCTAATAAATCTTCCGGCACCTCTTGCGGGCAAAAAGTCGCGCCCCCATGTCGCCGCCAAGCGGTCCCTCGGGAGGGGAAAATAGCACTCGATTGCAAGCTTTTCCGGCGGCCGCCGCTTTCCACAATCTGCAATGTTGTCAATTAGTTAGGAGGATACCATGAAGTTTCGTCCGCTTCACGACCGCGTCGTCGTCAAGCGCATCGATGCCGAGGAAAAGTCTGCCGGTGGCATCATCATTCCCGACACCGCCAAAGAGAAGCCCTCCCAGGGCGAGGTCATCGCCGTCGGCCCGGGCGGCCGCGACGAGTCCGGCAAACTGATCCCCATCGACGTGAAGGTCGGCGACCGCGTGCTGTTCGGGAAATGGTCGGGCACCGAGGTCAAGATCGACGGCCAGGAGCTCCTGATCATGAAGGAGTCCGACATCATGGGCGTGCTCGACGAGCAGGTCAGCCGCCGCAAGGCCGCGTAAGGCTTAGTATTCAGGAGAAATCGAAATGGCTGCTAAAGAAGTAAAATTCTCGGTCGATGCGCGCGACAAGATGTTGCGCGGCGTCGACATTCTCGCCAATGCGGTGAGAGTGACGCTCGGCCCCAAGGGCCGCAACGTTGTGCTGGACAAATCGTTCGGCGCTCCCCGCATCACCAAGGACGGCGTCACAGTCGCCAAGGAAATCGAACTCGACGACAAGTTCGAGAATATGGG
>JBKPIZ010000053.1:0-5101 GCA_046730495.1 Pseudomonadota bacterium | reverse complement strand
GGTTGATCGTGATGAGCTGCTTCTTTGCGGCAAGGTCGAGAATATCGCGCAAGGCGGCAATGTACCGCTCCTGGGTGACCGGAGCGAGCAAGGGTCTGCCCTCCTTGGCGGCCCGCTCGATCGCCTGATCGATGGGCAGATCGCCGTATAATTTCTTCCGATTCGCTGGCAGCCGCGCCAGGACCGTTCGCACCCGGAGACAAGCGTCATAGTCGACGGCATGGACAGGGGTTTTGTCGCCGACGATTTCGCGGATGAGAGCTATGATTGCCCGCTGCCGGTCGAGGCCCTTGGCACCGAGTTTATTGATGGCCGCATCCTCCTCGACCAGCCGCAGGTAGTGCTCGGCGACCCTGCCGAAGTTCTCTTTCGGAGGCCGGGTGGGATCGAACAGCTGGTCGAAGAATGCGCGGCCATGATCGTCGGCAAGCCTGGCCCGGTACCTGCGATTCAACTCCAGCAAGCCACGCCGAACCAGCTCGGCCAACACCTCGCCGGGGACGTCGGGGTCCTCGAATGTCCTGCCGGCCGGCTTGAGGGCTTCCTGACCGGCCATATAAATCCACTGCTGTGTTTGAGAATCGTCCCGAGACGTCAGGATTTGGCTCTCGAACTCGGCCTCGATCGTCATCTCAGCGCGTTGTGCCGGATTTTCGGGATAGTCGGTAATCTCTCGTTTTCTCGCCAGCTGATCCCGCCGCATAACATAGTCGCGGACCAGCTGGATCAGCTCGGTCTCGGAGAGCGGTTGTGCAGACGTCTGCACTGCTGGATCGGTACCGCCATTTGCCGAACCCGAAGCGGCAGCGAACTTGGCGTCCCATTCGAGATCGCGCAGGGTTCGCCGTTTCTTAGCTTCTTTGAGATTGTTGGTCTGCAGCGAGACCTGCACGAACTTCTTGCCGAACTTGGCAACGAGATGGAACGGAATGCGGCGGCGATAGTAGTAGACGCCGTTGCGGCGTTGCAGACGCTGGTTGGACACCGGTGTGATTCCCTGTTTGTGTACCATCGAAGTGTCCCACAAGGACATGCTAAGCCCTTGATCCAGAATGCTGTTGAATTTTTTCAAAGCCTTACGCCCGAGTTGGTGGAGCCGAGGGGAGTTGAACCCCTGACCTCCTCATTGCGAACGAGGCGCTCTCCCAACTGAGCTACGGCCCCGCCGGACGTGTAAACCGGGCCGATTTGGCGCGGGTTTTGGCGAGTGGCCGCCATTTAGGGCCGCCGGTTTCGGGTGTCAAGGATAGCTGTGGGGAGCGACGGACGGTGTAATTACTTAGCTTGTTCACTGCATCCTAAATCGTTAGGTTCCGCCGTCCTCAAACCCGAATCCTTCCATGCGCGCCATTTTCGAAGTTATCGAAATCGCCCTCACTTTCTACATGTGGATCGTCATCGCGATGGCGATTTTCTCCTGGCTGGTTGCCTTCAATGTCGTAAACACCCGCAATCAGGGAGTCGCGACGATCGGAACTTTTCTCTATCGGATTACCGACCCCGTTCTCCGCCCGATCAGGAACGTGTTGCCTAATCTCGGCGGCATCGATATTTCGCCGGTGGTTCTTTTTCTGATTATCATTTTTCTTCAGCGGGTGATTGAACTCTACATTATACCAAACGTCCCCTGATCGCCGTGGCGTCGAAGCCATGGGTTCGATCGGCGGACGGTGTTGCGCTTGAGGTGCGGCTCACTCCGCGCGGCGGGCGTGACGCGATCGAAGGCGTCGAACGCCGCGCCGACGGCCGCCCTGTGCTCAAGGCGCGCGTGCGCGCCGCGCCGTTCGAGGGACAGGCCAATGACGCGCTGTGCCGGCTCCTGGCGCATGAACTCGGACTTGCCCCGCGGCAAGTCGAGATCACGACGGGCGAGGGGGCGCGCATCAAGCGCTTGCGCATCACCGGCGATCCGCGAATGCTCGATGCGGCGCTCGATCGGTTGACCCAAGTCAGTGCAAAAGGCGGGACATGAGCGCGACCATCATTGACGGCAAGACCATCGCCGCCGATCTGCGCGCCGCGGTGAAAGCCGAGACGCAGCGCTTATGCGCCGCGCATGGCATCGTCCCCGGACTGGCCGTGGTGCTGCTCGGCGACGATCCGGCCAGTCAATCCTATGTCGCCAGCAAGTCGCGCGCCGTCGCCGAAGTCGGCATGCGGCCGTTCGATCATCATCTGCCCGCCGGCGTGAGCGAAGCCGAGCTGCTCGCGCTCGTTGCCAGGCTCAATGCCGATCCGGCGGTGCACGGGGTTCTGGTGCAGATGCCGCTGCCGCCGCAGATCAGCACCAAGCGCATCGTTGCCAGCATCGATCCGGATAAAGACGTCGACGGCTTTCATCCGCTTAATGCCGGGCGATTGTTTACCGGCCTGCCGGCGCTCGCGCCGTGCACGCCGGTCGCCTGCATCAAGCTAATCAAGACGGTGAATGCTTCGCTGGCGGGCGGCGAGGCGCTGATGGTCGGGCGCTCGCATATTGTCGGCAATCCGCTGGCGCAGCTTCTGCTCAAGGAAAATGCGACGGTGACGATTGCGCACAGCCGCAGCCGCGATCTGCCGGCTTTGTGCCGCCGCGCCGAGATTCTCTGCGTCGCCATCGGGTATGCCGAATATATTCGCGGCGACTGGATCAGGCCGGGCGCTACCGTGATCGATATCGGCATCAACCGGATCAGCGCCGGCGGCAAATCCCGCATTGTCGGCGATGTCAATTTCGCCGAGGCGCTTGAAGTCGCCGGCGCCATCACGCCGGTGCCGGGCGGCGTCGGGCCGATGACGATCGCGTGCCTGCTCTTTAATACGCTGCGAGCCGCCTGCATGCAGGCCGGCCTGCCGGCGCCAGAAGTCTGATTAATTGCTCCAGCCGAACGCGACCTTGTCGAGCACGCGTGCGCCGAATTTTTCCGACGACCGCGCCACCGGCTTGCCGCCCAGCGCGCGGTAGAATTCGACCGCGTTTTCGTTTTCCGACAGCGCCCAGATGATCAGCGATTTGAGCGCGCTCTGCGCCAGGTCGCGCCGCGCTGCCGTGAACAGCCGCCGGCCAAAGCCGAGGCCTTGATATTCCGGCCGCAGATAAAGCTCATAGATTTCGCCGTCGTAATAGAGGCTGCGCGCGCGGTTGCGGCCGTAATTGGCGTAGCCCGCGATCTTGTCGCCGAATTGCAAGAGCGCGATGCGGCTGCCCTTGCGGATCGCGCTGTCCCACCATGCCGGGCCGCGACGGTTGATGAGCCGCCGCAGCTCCGCGCCGGGAATGATTCCCTGATAGGCCGTCCGCCACGCCTCATCATGCGCTTCGGCAACCGCGGCGGCATCGCTCGCCTTGGCGCGGCGTATTTCGATGAGGATGGTGCTCATGATGCGAAGCTCATGATGCGGTCTCGACACTTTCGGCGCGAAAATCTCGCGCTTAGGCGGCAAACTCCTGGTTGGATCGAACCTGGCAGGCGACGGCCTGCAAGGTTTCTTCCGTCACTTACGCTACCGATTATTAGCGAAAAGACATGGGCTATGCCAGAATTGCAAACAGGAAAATGCAGCTTTGCCGCGCAATCCTGTCGTGCTGTTGCAATCCCGTCACGGTTGCCGACTTTTCGCCGCGCTCGCGTTCCAAGCGCCAGAATTTGTGACAAGATAGGGTCGAATCACCGCCGACGGCGGTGCGACGGGAACGCAGATGCGCTCAGACACGCTCGGTTGCGCGCTCGGCGTCTTTGCGCCGCTCGTCGCGTTTGCGCTCGTTGGGATCGAGTAATTTCTTGCGCAGCCGAATCGATTTCGGCGTGACCTCGACCAGCTCATCGTCCTCGATATAGGCCAGCGCCTTTTCCAGCGTCATGCGAATCGGCGGGGTCAGCCTGATCGCTTCATCCTTGGCGTGAGTGCGGATATTGGTGAGCTTTTTGCCTTTGAGCACGTTGACTTCGAGGTCGTTGCCGCGGGTGTGCTCGCCCACAATCATGCCGCGATAGACCTTCCAGCCGGGCTCGATCATCATCGGCCCGCGATCTTCCAGATTCCACATCGCATAGGCGACTGCCTCTCCTTGGTCGGTTGAGATCAGCACGCCATTAGGCCGGCCGGTAATCTCGCCGCGATGCGGGCCGTAAGTATGGAACAACCGGTTCATCACGGCGGTCCCGCGCGTGTCGGTGAGAAGCTCGCCGTGATAGCCAATCAGCCCGCGCGTCGGTGCATAGAAGATGAGCCGCACGCGTCCGCCGCCCGACGGGCGCATCTCGATCATCTCGCCCTTGCGCTCGGCGAGTTTCTGCACGACGACGCCGGCGTGTTCTTCGTCGACGTCGACGACCACTTCCTCGATCGGCTCAAGCAGTTCGCCGGACGAATCGTGCCGGAACAGCACTTTCGGCCGCGACACTGAAAGTTCGAAGCCCTCGCGCCGCATAGTCTCGATCAAAATATCGAGCTGCAATTCGCCGCGGCCAGCGACCTCCATCGAATCCTTCTCGCTGGAATCCGCGATACGCAGCGCCACATTGCCTTCGGCCTCGCGCAACAGCCGTTCGCGAATGACGCGGCTTTGCACTTTGTCACCCTCGGTGCCTGCGAGCGGTGAATCGTTGATGCGGAACGTCATGGTCAGCGTCGGCGGATCGATCGGCTGCGCCGGCAAGGGCTCGGTCACTTCCGGCGCGCACAAGGTGTGCGAAACCGATGCTTCGGGCAGGCCGGCAATGGCAACAATGTCGCCGGCGAAGCCTTCCTCGATCGGCGCGCGCTCCAAGCCGCGAAAAGCCAGCACCTTGGTGACGCGGCCTTCCTCGACGACATCGCCGTTGCGATCCAGCACCTTCACGGTCTGATTGGCTTTGACCGAGCCGGATGTGATTCGTCCGGTGACGATGCGGCCGAGATAGGGATTGGCCTCAAGAATCGTGCCGAGCATGCGGAAGGGACCGTCCTCGACCCGCGGTGGCGCGACGTGGCGGAGCACGAGATCGAACAACGGCGCCATGCCCTGGTCTTTGGGGCCGGCGGGGTCGGCCGCCGTCCAGCCCTGCTTGGCGGAGCCGTAGAGAATCGGGAAATCGAGTTGCTCTTCGCTTGCGTCGAGCGCCGCAAACAAGTCGAACAC
>JBKPIZ010000052.1:0-9503 GCA_046730495.1 Pseudomonadota bacterium | reverse complement strand
AGGGTCAAAACTCATTATTTGCGCGGCCGCGACGCTGGGCATTTCGGTCGCTGGCTAGGCGCGAGGAGCGATGTGATCTTTCCGATCATGAGCGAGGAGCAACGACGCAAGCAAGCGAAAGGCCCGCGTCCCTTCGGGTTGTGGCGAAAATCGCCGCCGGGTTCGTCGAAGGGCTTGACCGTATTGCCGATACGTTCTTCGCCCTTCTCCTGCCCGGCGAGCGATTTTGGCCGCAACGCGGCTCGCGGAAATAATGAGTTTTGACCCTAGCTTGCCCGGCGTTCGGGACGAGAGTGATGGACCGCAGACAGATCATAAGACTCGTTGGCGGAACGGCAGTTTTTGCGGCCGCGACCGCATGGCCGCGCGGCCGTGGGAGCGCGGCAAAGATCGCCCGCGTCGGCATCATCGATGACGGGCCCGATTGGGACGCGTTTCGCCAGGAACTGCACGAACTGAACTATATCGAGGGCCAAAACATCGCTTTCGATTATCGGCCGGCGGACGGAATGCCTGATCGGCTGGCCGCGGCGGCGCGCGAATTGGCGCAAATTCCGGTCGATGTTATCGCGGTGTATGGCACGCCGGCCGGCCAGGCGGCGCAACAAGCGACCAAATCCATTCCCATCGTCGTCATCGGTGTCGGCGATCTTGGCGCCGCGGGGCTGGTCGCTAATTTCGCGCATCCGGGCGGCAATATCACCGGCAACACCGCTCTTGGTCCGGATATCGTCACCAAACGGCTGCAGGTTTTGCGCGACGCCATTCCCACAGTCTCGCGCCTGGCTGTGCTTTGGAATCCAAACAATGCATCAAGCGCCGCGATATTAGATGAATTGTGGAAGACCACGCCCTACTTCGGGATGAGCCTGACGCCGGTTGAGGCGCGCACCGCCGACGATTTTCCACGAGCCTTTGCGGCGATGCTGTCGAACCGGCCGGATGCCGTGCTCGCGAGCAACGACGCGATGCATCAGAGCCATATGGCGCAAGTGATCGATTTCCTGATCAAGAATCGGATTCCGGGCATGTTCCAGCTCCGGCGCAACGTCGTCGACGGCGGGTTGATGTCCTACGGCACGAGCCTGCCGGATCTGTTTCGCCGGGGCGCCCGCTATGTCGATAAAATTCTCCACGGCGCCAAACCCGGCGAGCTTCCGATTGAGCAGCCGCTTTCCTTTGGGCTTGTTGTTAACTTAAAAATCGCGCGCGCCATCGGGGTCGAAATCCCGGCCGCGCTGTTGGCGCGGGCCGACGAGGTGATTGAATGACGCGGGCACGAGGCCTTTTCGAATGCTAAGATGATGCGATGAAAGCCGACGTCGACCAAAAAAGCGGCGGACTTAAAGCCGATTTAGAGAATCGCTCCGGCATGGCGCCTTCAGGCGTCGGCGCCTCGATTGTGCGCAGCCGATTGTTTTTCAAATATACCTTTTTGTTCGTGACCGTCGTCGTGCTGGCGCTGGTTGCCAGCGGCGGATTCGAAGTCCGGTTTTCGTATCAAGAACACAAGAATTCCTTGATCGGCATCCAGGAGCAGCAAGCGGCTGCCGCCGCCGACAAGATCGAAGAATTCATCACTCAAATCGAAAGCCAAGTGGGCTGGACTACGCAGCTGCCGTGGACCGACGGCACCCTCGATCAGCGCCGCTTCGATGCGTTGCGGCTTTTGCGCCAAGTGCCGGCGATCACGGAGCTTGCTCAAATCGATGCGGCCGGCCGCGAGCAGCTAAAGGTTTCCCGGCTGACAATGGACGTGGTCGGTAGCGGCATCGACTACTCGCACAAGCCGGAATTCACACAAGCGGTGGCGCACAAAGTGTATTACGGCCCGGTTTATTTTCGCCGTGAATCCGAGCCGTATATGACGCTGTCGCTCGCCGGCACCCGGCGCGACACCGGCGTGAGCATCGCGCAGGTCAATCTCAAGCTGATCTGGGATGTGGTTTCCAAAATCAAGGTCGGCGCACACGGCCGCGCCTATGTGGTGGATTCTGGCGGTCGGCTGATTGCACATCCGGACATCAGCTTGGTGTTACGCAATACCGACATGTCGCGGCTGGCGCAGGTGCGCGGCGCCCGTGCCGGTTCCGCGACTGAGGCCGTGCAGGAAGCCGACGATATCGGCGGCCACAAAGTATTGACCGCCTACGCGCCGGTCAAACCGCTCGGCTGGTTCGTCTTCGTCGAAACCCCGATCGAAGAAGCCTACGCGCCGCTTTACCAATCAATCGAGCGCATGGGCTATGTCTTGCTCGGCGCGCTTGCGCTCGCCTTCATCGCCGGCATGTTTCTTGCCGGACGGATGGTGGTGCCGATTCAGGCCTTGCGCTCCGGTGCGGCGCGTATCGGCAGCGGCGATCTCGCTCAGCGCATCACGATCAAGAGCGGTGACGAAGTCGAAGCGCTGGCCAATCAGTTCAACGACATGGCCGGCAAGCTGCAGGAGTCCTATGCCGACCTTGAGAACAAGGTCGAGCAACGCACGCGAGAGCTTTCGGCGTCGCTGGAACAACAAACCGCGACCGCAGAGGTGCTCAAAATCATAAGCCGTTCGACTTTTGATCTACAGTCGGTGCTCAACACGCTTGTCGAATCGGTCGCGCGCTTGTGCGACGCGGATATGGTGTCGATTCGCCGACCGAAGGCCCTGGGCTTCCTTCATGTCGCCACTCGCGGCGTACCGAGCGAGTACAGCGAGTATATGCAAAATCATCCTATCGAACCGGGCCGAGGGACGGTCGCAGGTCGAGTTTTGCTGGAAGGCAAGCCTGTTCATGTCGCCGACGTGCAGACCGACCCGGAATATACAATGACCGCAATCTCAAAGCGGGCCGGCTTCCATACTTTCCTTGGCGTGCCGCTGTTGCGCGGAGGCAACCCGATCGGGATCATCATTCTGGGCCGCACCGCGGTACGGCCGTTCACCGATAAGCAGATCGATCTGGCCACGACCTTCGCCGACCAGGCCGTGATCGCGATCGAAAACGTGCGGTTGTTCGAGGAAATTCAGGAAAAGAGCCGCCAAGTCGAGGAGGCGAGCAAGCACAAATCGCAGTTCCTCGCCAATATGAGCCACGAACTGCGCACGCCGCTCAACGCGATCCTCGGCTATGCCGAACTCGTCCTCGATGGCATTTACGGCGACGCGCCGGAGAAGATGCGCAACGTGCTCGAACGCATTCAGACCAATGGCAAGCACCTTCTTGGCCTGATCAATGACGTGCTCGATTTATCGAAGATCGAGGCTGGCCAGCTCGTGCTTTCGCTCAACGATTATTCGATCAAGGACATGATGCAGGGCGTCTATGTCGCGGTCGAACCGCTCGCCGGCAACAAGAAACTGAACTTCAAGCTCGAAGTGCCGCCGGATTTGCCGCCCGCGCGCGGCGACGAACGGCGCCTTTCGCAGGTGCTGCTCAATCTGGTCGGCAATGCGATCAAATTCACGGACACCGGTGAAGTGGCGATGAGGGCTTCCACCGCCAATGGCAGTTATACTGTTGCGGTGAGGGACACCGGCCCCGGCATTGCCGAGGCCGACCAAGCTAAAATATTCGAAGAATTTCAGCAGTCGGAGAGCACGCATACCAAGGCCAAGGGCGGCACCGGCCTGGGCCTCGCCATCGCCAAGCGGATCGTTGAAATGCATGGCGGCAAGCTGTGGGTCGAATCGACTCTCGGCAATGGGTCGACATTCTTCTTCACGATTCCGTTGCGCGTCGAAAATGCGGGGAAGGCATGAGCAAGCGCATACTTGTGGTCGAGGATCAGGAGGATAACCGGCAAATCCTCCGCGATCTGTTGGGCAGCGTCGGTTATGAAATGACGGAAGCCTGGGACGGCGAAGCCGGCGTCGCTGCGGCCAAGGAGCAGCGCCCGGATCTCATTCTCATGGATATCCAATTGCCCTTGATGGACGGCTATGAAGCGACGCGCCGCACCAAGGCCGATCCCGAACTGAAAAAAATCCCGATCATCGTCGTGACGTCCTATGCCTTGAGCGGTGACGACAGCAAAGCACAGGCCGCCGGTTGTGACGCCTACGTCACCAAGCCTTACAGTCCGCGCCAGCTGCTCGCCAAGATCAAAGAGTTCTTGCCCTAGCGTTTCCGTGTCACATGCATAATCCAGCGCGCATCCTCATCGTCGACGATAATGAGACTAACCGGGACATCCTCGTCACCCGGCTGTCCAAGCACGGCTATGAAACGCTGCAAGCCGCCGACGGCGAGGAGGCCCTCGCGAGCGCCTCGCAACATCGCCCCGATCTCATTCTGCTCGACGTCGAAATGCCAAAGCTCGACGGGTTCGAAGTCTGCCGCCGGCTAAAGAAAGATCCGGCGATGCCGTTCATGCCGATCATTCTCTGCACCGCGCGAGCGGCCTCGCAAGACGTGGTCACCGGGCTCGATGCCGGCGCTGACGAATATCTGACCAAGCCGATCGACCAGGCGGCGCTGGTTGCCCGCGTGCGCTCGATGCTCCGAATCAAGGAATTGCACGATCAAGTCCAGGCTCAAGCCAAGGACCTGGCGAGCTGGAATGCGACGCTCGAGCAGCGCGTGAACGAGCAGGTCTGCGAGCTCGACCGCATGAACAAGTTGAAAGGTTTTCTCTCGCCGCAGATCGCCAAACTCGTGGTGTCGGACGAGAAACTGTTGGAGAGCCACCGCCGCGACATTACCGCGGTGTTCTGCGATCTTCGCGGCTTCACCGCTTTTGCCGAGCACGCCGAGCCCGAAGACATCATTTCGGTCCTGCAGGAATATTATCGCTGCCTTGGCGAATCGATCGATCGTTTCGAGGGCACCTTGCAACACTTCGCCGGCGACGGTCTGTTGATCATCTTCAACGATCCGATTCCATGTTCCGATCCCGCACTGCGCGCGGTGCGTATGGCGGTCGAAATGCGCGGTCACATTGCGGCGCTTGCCGAGAAATGGCGCCGCCTCGGTCACGAGCTCGGTTTCGGCATCGGCATCGCCGCCGGCCATGCGACGCTGGGAAATGTCGGCTATGCGGGACGCTTCCACTATTCAGCGACGGGCACGGTGGTCAATCTCGGCTCGCGCTTGTGCGCGCACGCCAATGACGGGCAAATCGTGATCGATGGCCGGGTCCAGGTCGCGGTTGAAAAAGTTGCCGAGCTCGAAGCGCTTGGCGAACTCGATCTCAAAGGTCTACATCGGCCGATCCGCGCTTTCAACGTACGGGGATTGACGGGCTGATCAAATTGGCCGCGTAAAATGACGGCCATTCGCGGGGGAAGCTGGGGGAAAACTGTGCTCAATAGAATAACAGACTCGATCGAGGAATTGGCGCTCGCCAATCGCATCCTCGCGCATGAAGGTGTGCTCGACGCTTTCGGCCATGTCAGCGTGCGCCATCCCAATAATCCTGATCGCTATTTGCTGTCGCGCTCGCGCTCGCCGCTATTGATCGAACCCGACGATATTTTGGAGTTCACGCTCGATTCCGAGCCGGTGCGACCGCCGAAAGCGTTGCTCTACGCCGAGCGCGTCATTCACGGCTGCATCTATCAAGCGCGCCCCGACGTGCTCGCAGTGTGCCATCATCATGCGCCGGCGGTGATGCCGTTTTGTATCGCCGGCAAGCCGATCGTGCCGGTTTTTCATCTCGGCGCGGCGATGGGCGAGGAGGCGCCGTTCTGGGATCAATACGACGAATTCGGCGCCACCAATCTTCTGGTCGTCAAGCCGGAGGAGGGACGCTCGCACGCCCGCGCACTTGGTCAACATTCCGCGGTGCTGATGAACCGGCATGGCGCGACCGTGGTCGGTGCGAATCTGAAAGAGCTCGTCGCGCGCGCGATCTTCATGTGCCAGAACGCCGAGTACCAGCTGCGCGCGCTCACTCTTGGCACCCCGCAGTTGCTGCATCGCGGTGAGATCAAACTGGCGGGCACGCTGAGCGCGATGCCGAATGTCGTGACCAGGACGTGGGAGTATTGGACTGCGCGACTGGAAGCGACCGGCGGTCTGCCGACGCGCCGCATGCCGGCCAAGGCGCCGCGCCGCACGATGGCGCGATCGTCGCGCGGCACCGCGCGCGAACGCCGCAAGGGCCGCCGACGATAGAAGCGCCAAAGCATGATCCCGAAAAGTGGATACCGGTTTTCGGAAAAGATCATGCGCAAACAAAGAAACTAAAGCGAAATACCGAATCAATCTAAAAATGATTTTCGCTTTAGCGTTAGTGACGATCGCGCGCCGCGGCGCTGATAGCGCCGAGCATGGCGGCGCGGTCTTTGTCGAGAACGCCGCGGACGGTTTGCTGCTGGCCGATTTCGCCCATTTCGCGCTGGCGCTTGACCGTCGCGTTTGTCATCAGCGGTTCGACCCCGAGTTCACGCAAGGTTTCGGCCACTTCCTCCATTTCGGCGGCGCGCCGCTCGCCGTGGACCGCCATCCGTTCCAGGTTGTAAGGCACGATCTTCGCCCAATCGAGCCCGGGATAATTGTTGCGCATCGACGCGGCGACCTCCTCGATGACGCCGGCGCGCGCCGCGGCAAGGAAACATTCCAGCGTCAGCGCCTCGATGCCCTTGATCATCACGCTGCGGACCATCTTGATCGCCGCCGCCGCGCCGATCTCGGCGCCGGCAATGCTGGCGCGCATGCCGAGGGCGGAAAGCGTCGGCGCGACCGCTTGGCTGTCCGGTCCCGCAATGAGAAGCGGCGTCTGATGGCGCGCGGGGTAGATCGGCGCCAGCACCGCGACGTCAATATAGCGTGCGGCGGTGCCGAGCAGTCTGGCGCTGTCCTGCTTGCGGGCGGGCGACACCGAATTGATGTCGAGAAAGAACGGCTTTCCGCGCAGATGGGCCTTCACGGATTCCGCCGCTTCAACGCTCGATGCCGCGGTCACTGCGGAAACGACAAGCTCGGCCTCTTGCACCGCGTCCGCGGCGGAAGCGGCACAATGCACCCCGCTCGCATCCGCGGCGCGTCGCAGTTTGTCGCCCATCGCGCTTTGCGGGAAAAGGATATCCCAGGCGGTCATCTGCGCCACGCCGGCATCGTGCAGTCCCGCGGCGATCGCCTGGCCAGCTTCGCCGAAGCCGATGAAAGCGATTCTCGGTTTGCCCTTGGCCATGCATTCCTCGCGAAGATTTCGGTACGGCGGGCTGATCGCGGCGTGTTACCCGCATCTTTGCCGCAAATGATCGCAGGTTTGCTGCAGGTTTGCTATACGGTGCGCATTCCAGCCTTGGCCCCGCATTGCCGCGGTGCCATCTCCTGCATAATCCTTGGCGAGTCACCATGACAGCACACCCTTGTCGCGACCGACTGGAACAAGCGCTGGCGCGCATTGCCGACCCGAAAGGCGAGGGGGCGCGCGCCTGCCTCACCGTCTACGGCGATACCGCGCGGGTGGCGGCCGATGCCAGCGATGCGCGCGCCGTGCGTGGCCGCTCGCTCGGACCTCTCGACGGCGTCATCGTCAGTATCAAGGACCTCTTCGATGTTGCCGGCGAGCCGACGAGGGTCGGTTCGAAGATCCTGGCCGAGGAAGCGGCGCCGGCCGCGGCCGATGCCGTCATCGTACAGCGGCTGCGCGAGGCGGGCGCGGTCATCGTCGCCAAGACCAACATGACCGAGTTCGCGTTTTCAGGAATCGGCGCCAATCCGCATTTCGGCACGCCGGGCAATCCGCGCGATCGAGCCCGCGTGCCGGGTGGTTCCTCAGCTGGCGCGCCGGTCGCAGTTGCCGATGGCATGTGCGACATAGCGATCGGTACGGATACCGGCGGGTCGGTGCGCATTCCCGCCGCCCTCTGTGGTCTGGTCGGCTTCAAGCCAAGCCGCCAGCGGGTTCCGACCGAGGGCGCCTTTCCGCTGAGCAAGACGCTTGATTCCGTAGGACCAATTGCGCGCAGCGTCGGCGATTGCGCCAAGGCGGATGCGATCATGGCCGGCGAAGAATTTACGCCGCTCGAGGCGAGCACGCTTGCCGGCGTCCGCTTTGGTCTTCCCGAAGGGCTCCTGCTGGAGCGGCTCGACGACATTGTCGCGCCGGCGTTCAAAGCCGCCGTCGCGCGTCTCGATGCGGGCGGCGTCCGCCTCAGCCATGAGAAGCTGCCGCTCCTTGACGACTGGGTCGCGGTGAATGAACGCGGCGGCGTAATTGCGCCGGAAGCCTGCGCGGTTCATCGTGATCGGCTGCGTCGTCGCGCAGCCGACATCGATCCGAATGTCCGCATCCGCATCGAGCGCGGCTGCGCCGTGAGCGAGGCGGATCTCGCCGAAATCTTGCGTGAGCGCCGCCGCCTTGTTGCGCCGATGGATGCGCGGCTGGACGGGCTCGACGCGCTCGTCATGCCAACGACCGCAATCGTTGCCCCGACGATCGCCGAGGTCAACGATTCGAAGGTTTTCGCCGTGCGCAACGCAGCGGTGCTGCGAAACACCAGCATGGTCAACTTTTTTGACCTGTGCGCGATTTCCCTGCCGCTTTCTGCGAGCCTGCCGGTCGGTTTGATGCTGGTCGCGCGCAATGGCCAAGACCGGCGGCTGTTGCGGATTGCGGAGGCCGTGACGCGATCAGTTGCTGCGTGATTTAGGGTCAAAGCTCTTATTTGCGCGGCTGTTTGACCGGAGGCTTGTTCACCAAAGGCTTGGTGAGCAAAAGCTTGTTCACCAAAGGCTTGCCGCCAGCACGGTCATTTTCTAGCATTTTGCCAAAGATAAAGAGGAGATCGCCATGCCGCGCCGCACTCATCTCAGCCGCCGTCATCTGCTCGCCAGCGCCGTTGCCGGCGCCACGGGCTTAGCCGCGCCCGGCATGGTGCGCGCGCAGGGCACCGGCGGCCGTCCGCCGTTGAAAGTTGGAGTGCTTCTGCCGCGCTCCGGCTTCGAAGCCAGTATCGGTCAGGATTGCCAACGCGGCGTCGATATCGCGCCGGGCATTCTCAAGTCATTGAACCTGCCGGAGCTGGCGGTGATGAATGCCGATACCGAATCTAATGTCGATGTCGCGCGCGAGCGCGCCGAGAAGCTTATCAATGATGGCGCTCAGCTTCTGGTCGGCGCTTTCGACTCGGGCCAGACGACCGCGATCGCCCAAGTCGCCGAGCAGAAGGGTATCCCGCTCGTCATCAATATCGCCGCAGCGCCGGACATTACTGAGCAAGGTTATAAATTCGTGTTCAGGAATTTCCTCACTGCGCAGATGATTCTCGGCAGCGCTTTTGAGAATCAACTGGAATTGTTCAACCTCATCGGCGCGGCGCCCAAGTCCGTCGTTTACATGCACGTCAACGACACCTTCGGCACCGCGATGTCGAGGGGCATCGGTGCGGTGATGCCGAAGTTCAATATGCCTTACAAGATAGCCGACGAGATCGCTTATGATCCGACCGCGCGCGATCTTTCGGTCGAGGTTACGAAAGCCAAGGCTGCCAATGCCGATGCGCTCTTGGTTGTCGGCCGGCTTAACGATGCGATGCTGATCACGCGAGAACTGGTCAAGCAGCGCTG
>JBKPIZ010000051.1:0-2243 GCA_046730495.1 Pseudomonadota bacterium | reverse complement strand
ATCCCGTCGATTGCCTGAAGAAATTCCGAGCCAACCGCTGGCTCGGCTGGATCGTCTTCGCCGGGATCCTCGGCAGCCGTTTTTTCAACCTTTGAATCGACGCGCTTCACTGGAATCCCCGCCCCCCTTCTTCAGTGGGGGCAGGTATCCAAGCCAGTGCAAAACGCAAGCGTGAAGCTTGCGGCTTTGCCTTCCGACATTCCCGCCGCTGCTTCCAAGGCTTGGTCGGAGACATCATAGTCGAGGATGTCTTCTTCGATGTGCGCCAAGTTGATGGTGCTCTCATTCATTTTATTGCTCCTATAGGTCCGAGTTGTCAGGCGTCATTTTCAGGCGGAGGGCGAGAAGTGCTGCCACGCCAAGCGATATTCCGATCCCGCCGACACAGGCCGGCCATCCGACCTGGTCGAAGATTTGACCAAGGATCGCCGTGCCGACGAGACCGCCGGCGAAGTAACAAGCGAGATAGATGCCACTGGCCGAGCCGCGGTCTGCGGTAGCCGCTTGGCTCACAAAGCCGGTCGCAGTCGCCTGGGCGAAAAACGTCCCAACGCCGATGAGCACCATGCCCAGCACGACCGCGGCCAGATTGGGGAGCAGAAGCAGCGGCAATCCAACTCCCGCCAATACCAGTGAACCCCATAACGTCGGTCGGGCGCCCCATCGATGAACTGCGCGGCCGGCCAACAGCGTCGTTACGACCGAGGGCAGGAACACCAAGTAGACGAATCCGAGCTGCATCGCGCCGAGCGATAGTGGTGGGCGCACCAGGATGAAATTGACATAGGTGAAGGTGCCGATGAACGCGAACAGGATACAGAAGCCAATTCCGAAAGCGGCCCGCAGTCGCGGGTTTCGCAAATGCGTAACCCATGCAGCAAACGGCGAACGGGTAAGCCCCATTTGCATCATCGGAGGGGACTGCGCCACGGTGTAGTAGACAAGCACCGCGCCCACGAGATTGAGCGCCGCAAAGAAGTAGAAATTCGCGGCAAGGCCGAGGTGGTCAGCGACCGCGGCCGAGACCAGCCGGCCAATCAGATTGCTTGCGACATTGCCAGTGATGTAGGCGGCAAAAGCGCCGCCGGCATCGGCTGCACTGCACTCCTCGCCCAGATAAGCGAGCGTGAGTGTGAAGGCGGATGCCATACAAAGGCCCTGCAAGATCCGGAGCACGGTGAATGTGGTCAGATCCGGTGCGACCGCGAGCAGAGCGGTCGGGATCGAGAGGATCGATAGACTTATCAGGATGCCCAGCCGACGGTTGATGCGCTGGCTGAACAGAGAAACCACCAATCCGGCAACCGCCATGCCCATGGTGCTCGAATTGACGGCAAAGCCCATTGCCGCTGGCGTGACATGATAGGCACGCGCTAGCGACGGAAGAATCGCTTGCGTCGCAAACAGGTCCACGACCGTCAGAAAGGCAGTCAATCCGATTACGATCGTACGCAGCAGCACCCCAGGAGGGTGGCCCTGCATCTCCATCTGGACCGCTTCCAAAGGAACTGCATGCGCCATGTCGTAATCCTCAGGTGTTCGGTGGACACAATGTGACGCCCACTTAGGGCAAGGGTTTCGGGCGTCACACCAGGTTCAAACGACGCTGATGCAAAATCACATGTTGTGATCGTTCTTGTCGTGCATCACGTCGCCTACAAACAAGACGACGGTCTTATTTCCGAGGTTCTGCCACCAATGCGAGGTGCCGCTGGTCTCCGGCCTGACTTCCCCAGCTTTGTGCACGATCGGATCCGAGCAGTTGCTGGCATATTCGACGATCTCGCCTTCCGCGATGTAGATGATCGCAGGTCTATCGCCGTGGCTGTGCCAAGGTACGATGCCTCCCGGCTCGATCGTGAGTTTGCGGAACCGGAGCTCACGCCCCTTGATATTTGCCGGCTCCTTTTCGAGATCGATGGCGGCGAGAACGGTGTCGGTCACGCCCTTAGCAGCGTAGGTAACAGGTGGGCGTACGTCGGCTTGCATCTTGTCGGAAGGACAACTACCGGCAACCGCGGCTGACACACCGACCAGAGTAGACCCAGCAGTGATGACAGCCAGAGCCATGTGTCGGCGGAAGCTTTGGCCAGCTGTGAATCGATCATACATGTTCGTGCTCTCCTCTGTTGGGTCTCCCAGAAGGGAAACCGCAGCTACACTGAGAGTTGACCAAACACTCGTCGATTGGAAATGCCGAATGGCTCTGGAAACGATACGCAATGGCTATCGTGGTGAGCGGA
>JBKPIZ010000050.1:0-4749 GCA_046730495.1 Pseudomonadota bacterium | reverse complement strand
ACATCGCTTTTGCCCGCAGTGGATCAGCATAGCTTCGTACATGTAAATTTGCGAGGGGGTTACGTGCGGGCCGGTTGGCCCGTTCAAACTTCAATCGAGAACCAACTTTGTCAGCGATAGCGAAGGTGTTTCTTATTCCTCCATTTTCCATTTAAGGATCTGACTCAGAACCAGGAGTGTTACTGGCCAAATAGCGACCCAAGTTGCTAGCCGCTCTGCATGAGCCTCTTGCAGAACGGCCCTTAGAGCCGGATCGGTAATACTTGTCAGCACCGGCCTTGCCATTTCAATGTGAGGCCCAAGGTACCAAACCAGCCATGAGATCGGGATACAAACCAGTCCCATCCAAAATAACACTTCAGGTAACTGTTTCATTTTTTCCTCCTTTGGATGTCTTGGCGGACCTTAAATTGTTCAAGGTCTGGTCAGCATTGATGCTGATCAAGTCGATGACTTATGTCCGCTTTCGGGAGTAAAGCGGAGATCAACGGGCGACAATCCAATGTCTGCTTTTGACCCAAAGCGGACATGGGCGACTGCTGCGTAGCTTGACATGCGGACGAGTTCTCTTCCCGAGAGGTGATATACTTCCTCATACCCCGGCCTGATCGTCTGCACGGGGGAAGCACATGAGGCGACGGGATTTCATTGGCCTGCTCGGCGGTAATTATTCTACACGGCAGGCTGATTCTAAAACTGAACGATTTGTCCCTTTATTTCTTTGATCTGACTTAGTTTTTCGACGTTTGATCCTTGCTGCTTGAAACTACGAGCCTTTCGCAAAATAGGTCGCTGCCTTTAGTCGACTTAGCTCGTATCGATTAGGGCAATTTGCACTAGCCCCTAGTGCAATATGCACTAGGGGCTTCCTGCCTTAATGCGTCAGGTTGACCGTGACGTTCTTCCTCTGCGTGTAGCTCTCAAGCATACCTTCGAGGGAGAACTCGCGGCCGATGCCGCTTTCTTTGTAACCGCCATAGGAGTGACCGGGGCTCTGGCCGAGGCCCTGGTTGACCTGGACCCATCCTGCTTCGATCGAATGCGCTGCGCGAAGCGCTCGGCCGATGTCGTGCGACCAAACGTAGGCAGCAAGCCCGTAATGGCTGTCGTTCGCCATGCGGATTGCGTCCGCTTCGTCGGTCCAAGGGATAGCAACGAGCACCGGGCCGAAAATTTCTTCGCGCGCCAGGCGCCAGTCGTTCGCCACATTCGCAAATATGGTGGGGATCGCATAATAGCCTTTGCTGAGCGGCCCCTCCTTGGGCGGAAGACCGCCGATCACGAGACGCGCGTCGGGCCGGTTGAGTGCCTCTTCGACATAGCCACAAACTTTATTGAACTGCTTCTCATTGATGATGGTGCCGATGTCGCTTGCCTCATCGAGCGGATCACCGAGCTTGAGCGCCCTCACTTTCCGTCCGAGCGTGTCGAGGAAGTCCTCGAAAATGTCGCGGTGAAGGAAGAGGCGTGAACCCGCGGTACAGGACTGACTCTGCCGCGTAAACCGCATCGCGGCGATAATGCCATCGACGACCCAGTCCTCCTTCGCGTCCGGAAAGACAATCGACGGGCTCTTACCACCGAGTTCGAGCGAGACCGGCACGATGCGCTCCGAGGCTGCGCGCATGACGAGCTTGCCCACTTCGGTAGAGCCGGTGAACGAGAGCTTGCTCACCATCGGATGGTTTGCCAGTGGAGCGCCACACTCCTCACCGAGCCCTGTCAGCACATTAAGCACGCCAGACGGCAAGAACTCTTGGCACACTTCGGCGAGCATAAGCACACCAAGCGGCGCATCCTCGGCTGCCTTTAAGACCAGCGTGTTTCCGGCGCACAGCGCGGGACCGATCTTCAGCGCGGCGAGGAGCACCGGCGCGTTCCAAGGTATAATGGCGCCGACTACGCCAAGCGGTTCACGCCGTGTGTAGCTCAGCACATGCTCGCCGAAGGGAATGGTCTCTCCTTTGAGTTCGCCCCCCAATCCGCCGAAGTAGCGCAGAATGTCGACCGTCGTTTTCGCCTCCGGGCGTGCTTGGGTGCGGAGTGCATTGCCGGTCTCAAGCGCGATGAGGCGCGCAAGCTCCTCGACTCGCGCTTCAAGCGCGTCTGCGATCTTTGTGAGAAGTCGTCCACGCTCGCGAGGAACTGTGCGCGACCAAGCGGGAAAGGCATCGAACGCGGCTTTTACGGCGCGCGCGACGTCCTCGGCGCGGCCTCTCGGGACCTCGGCGATCGGGCGCCGGTGCGCGGGGTCCTCCACTTCGAGCACCTCGCCCGAAGCGCTCTCGGCCCATTTGCCACCGATCAACATGCGTGCCTTCCTAAGCGCCGTCTCGTCGGTGCGCAATTTTGTGACAGCTGTCATGGTCGCCTCCGTCGCTCTTCCAGGCCGGCCCAGCAGGATCCTACGACCTACTTTGAACCCCACATAATGCTCGCGCGCGTGCTGCACCACCTTTAGTCCGAAATCGTCGCGGTCGCCTGGCTGTCTCGGGTGATACCGGTTGAGGCTATAGCTCGCCACCGGCCTTTCGCGACCGCCTGAGAGGATACCTATGTTGTACCTAAAGCGCGCGGGAGGATGTTGATGGACTTGCCGAGCAGGGAATTCGAGCTCGCGGCCAGCCTTGAGGAGCTAAAAGCAAGAGGGCGGCTTGTTTTGCACGGCAGCCATCGTCCGATCCTTGTGATCTACGAGCGCGGGCACGTCTTTGCCCTCGACAATCGTTGCCCGCACATGGGCTTTCCGCTGGAGCAGGGCAGCATCGAGGACGGTATTCTGACTTGTCATTGGCACCACGCCCGCTTCGATCTCGAAAGCGGCTGCACCTTTGACCTTTGGGCGGACGACGTACCGACCTTCCCAATCGAACTGCGTAACGGCGAAGTGTGGGTGAAGACCACGCTCGCTCATCCGGATCCAGCCGCGCACTGGCGTCAGCGGCTTGAGGACGGCCTCGCACATGACCTCGGGCTTGTCATCGCCAAGGCCGTGCAAGGTCAGCTCGCAGCCGACGTGCCTTTCGCCAACGTCGTGCGCCAGGTAGCGCTGTTCGGGGTGCATAACCGCGACGGTTGGGGCGTGGGCCTAACGATTCTCACGGCGCTTGCCAATCTCTTGCCGCTGCTGCCAGAGGAGGAAGCGTATCTCGCCCTATTCCACGTCGCGAGGCGCGTTGCAGCGGATTGTGATGGGCAGGCGCCGCGGCGCGAACGTGCCCCACTCGGAAGCCGTCCGGATCCGGCTGCGCTCAAGCGCTGGCTGCGACGTTGGACAAACGTGCGCCATCGCGAGGCGGCCGAGCGCACCCTGCTCACGGCAATCGTGACCGGTCTCTCGCCGGCCGTTCTCGCCGATGCCCTGCTGGCGGCGGCGACCGAGCGAGCGTTCGCTGACACCGGACACTCGCTTGACTTCATCAATAAGGCATTCGAGTGCCTCGACCTCATCGGCTGGGAGCACGCGGCGGCTGTGCTGCCGACGATTGTCGGTCAGATGGTTTCGGCGCAGGGCGCCGAGGAATCGACCGCTTGGCGTCAGCCGGTTGATCTTGTTGCACTGTGTGAGCAAGCAACCAGCGAACTGCCGCAACTGTTCACCGGCGGCGCACATGGCTGGTCCGATCATGCGGAGCTCGCCCGCGAGCTGCTCGGTAATGATCCGGTCAAGATCACCGACGCCCTCAAGGCGGCGATCTGCGCAGGCGCTGCTCCTACGGACCTTAGCCGATCGCTCGCTTACGCCGCGGCCTTACGACTGGCGCGGTTCGGCAATGCCAACGAACACGGTGATTGGGAAACAGCGCATCACGTCTTCACCTATGCGAATGGCCTCGATCAGATGCTCAAGCGGGTCCGAACGGCCGAGACCAACGATCAGCTCGCAGCCGCACGCGGCATCCTGCACGGAGCGATAGCACTCTACCTCACGCGCTATCTAAATGTGCCGCCGGCCCGCATCCCGGGCGAACGCGGCGAGCGACTCGATGATTTGCCCAATGATGTTGAAACAATCCGCACCGTCTTGCTCGACGCCTTTGACCGGCAGCGCCAGGTTGATCTCACGGCAAGGCTAGTGGCACGACATTTGACGCTTGGTCATTCGCCCCAGGCGCTGATCGCCACGCTCGCGCGCGCCACGCTGCGCGAGGACGCAGGCTTCCATGCCTATCAAATCCTGGAAGCGGGAGTCCGGCAGTTCACGGCATGGGGCAACACCGACGAGGGTCGGCACATTCTCATCGCAGTTGCTCGCTACCTTGCGGCCCACTCGCCAACCGAACGCGCGGCGCTACAGACTGCCGACATCGCCCGTCGCCTGATGCGGGGCGGCGAGCTGCATCAGGAGGTGGGCGCATCGTGACGACACCCGATACTGGTCGGAAACGGCTGGAAGCCGATATGATTGCCTGCCCAGCCTGGATGCTGAAGTGTTGCACCTTTGTTGCCGCAACCGGTGCAACGCGCCGCAGTCCTTAATTTGTCACTAGAGGCGTCCGGCCCCCACTGACCGCGACAGCGCAAACCAGCGGCGCGCGATGCTGGCAACGCTCACACCATAGCCATACCCAAGGCGTTGTTCGCTGTAGCTCGCCCAGTGTTGGGCGTGGTCCAAATTCGCGCATGGCTAATCGCACGGGGTTATCCGCGTCATTAACTATGTGCGGGTTGTTTGGCTAGACGTTGGTTTAGAGCGCCGAACAAACGCCCGTAATCCTCGTTGGCTGTTTGGACGCCAAGCGTCCGCAC
>JBKPIZ010000049.1:0-4481 GCA_046730495.1 Pseudomonadota bacterium | reverse complement strand
TCATTGAATGCCGCGCTGCTTCGGGGCTTCGATTGACGTGCAGCGGGAATCTTACCAATACGCGGGAAGATGGCATCACTCTCGGTCAATGCGATCTGAATTTTTTACCGGTTAAGGACATCGACTCCATAGAAGATATTTGCGGAATACCCGGCACGATCGATACGCCGGCTGAAAACAAGTGCCGGATAAGAGCGACGGTTTCGCCGCAAGCAAGCCGCGCCGCGGATCATCGCGAGTTATATCGCGTGCTTGAAGTGATAACCGTGGATAAGCGGTGAAGCGATCGGAAAGAGATTGGCCTAAGCGAAATGGCATACACCGTCACCGGCGATACTCTCGGTCTCGCCATAGGTCCCGTCTCGGAAACGGCAAGTGACGTGCGCGAGGCGCTTAGCCAAGCGCGTCAGATGTATGAGACGGGATTGGTCAACGTGTCCATCAGAGACGACGGCGGGCGCAAAATCGAAGGCGACGAGCTCGTGGCTTGCATAACGGGAAAAAAGACGATCACCGACGATCTTCAGGCACAATAGAGCGCTGGCGGGCGCGGACGATCGTCAGTGCCGGCGTTCCAGCGCCATCGGCATTCCATAGCGCGGCCGCAACGTGATGAGACCCTGCGGTTCGATCGGGTGGCCCGGCTTGAGACGAAGCCGATAGCGCTGAGCGATCATTGCCAGGATCAAAATCGCTTCCGTCATCGCAAAGGCGGCGCCGATGCAAATCCGCTGCCCGGCTCCGAATGGGATATAGCTGAACCGTGGAGGTTCAGTCGTAAATCGGTCCGGATCGAAACGATGCGGCTCGTGCCAGAGCGACGCCTTACGATGCAGGAGCCAAGGAGCGATCAGGACAATCGAGCCCGCCGGAATGCGCTGCCCAAGCACCTCATCGGCCGCGATCGGCTCGCGCGCCATTGTATGCGCCGGCGGATAGAGGCGCATTGATTCCTCGACCACCATCCGCGTGTAGCGCAAGTTGGCGACGTCTTCATATTGCAACGTGCGCCCGTTGAGGACGGCACGCAATTCTTCATCGAGCCTGGCTTCGACCGTGGGATGAAGCGACAGCAGATACCAGGTCCAGGTCAAAGCTTGGGCCGTGGTCTCATGCCCGGCCATAAAGATCGTAACTACTTCGTCGCGGACTTCTTTCGCCGTCATTCCGCCGCCGGTTTCCGCATCGCGTGCCGCGACCAACCGCGCCAGCAGATCCTTCGGTTGTGCGCTCGGGTCATGAGCGCGGCTATTGATCAATTCATCGACGGTTCGATCGAATTCGTTGAACGCAGCAGCGCTGTGCCGCCGGCGGGAAAAAAGATTCGCGAGCCATGCCGGGAAACCGAGCAAGTCGAACAGGCTTGGCCGCATCGTCATCTGATATCGGCCGACGCCTCGCTCTACGACCTCGACGATTTCATCGGAGTTGGCTGAGAACATCGCCCGCGAGATAATGTGCAGCGTCGTGCGCATCATCGCCGCGCCGACATCGACGTCGCTTCGGTCCGGCAACGCGTCCCATTCCGCCAGCAAGTCGCGCACTACTGCAGTGATAACCGGCGCATAGCCCTCGATGCTGCGCCGGTCGAAAGCCGGCGCCATGATGCGGCGGTGGCGTCGCCACGTCTCTCTTTCGCTGGTCAAGAGACCGCGGCCAAGCCCCGGCTCAAGCAGCCGGCGCGTGAGCTCCGACTTGCGGTAATTTGCGGCATTGTCGAGCAGCACATGCCGGATACCGTTCGGCTCGTTGATGATGAAACGCCGGCGCCACAACAGGCGGCCGGCGATGATGTCTTCGTCGAAGGCCTCGGGCGGAAAGGTGGCAAGCGTATTGTCGCGAACGAGCGCAAGGAATTGACGGAACGTCAGCGGTCCGTCGGGTCTGATCGGCAAGGCAAGCCGTGGAGTTTCGGTACGATTCATTGCGTCAACTTTTAGCGTGATTACGCCGAGCACTGAACGAGGAGTTTAAAACGCATGGCAATGGCCGAATGTTGAAACGCGCACCCTGCGGCAATGCGCCACGAGGCGCGTATTCGAAGGGGCAATGTCCGTTTAAGCTGGTAGGCTCGCCTGGGCCAGAGAAGAGGGACAAATGCGATGAAACGGTCACGAAGAGTTTTCCTCGCTTTCGCCGGGGGCAGCGCCACCCTGGCCGCTCTGCCGCGTTTTGCCTTGGCGCTCGACTACCCCACGCGCCCCGTTCACGTCGTGGTCGGGTTCGCGGCGGGACTGTCGCCGGACATTCTTGGACGTTTGATTGCCCAAGCGCTTTCAGAGCGGCTTAACCAGCAATTCATCATCGATAACCGACCCGGAGCTGCGAGCAATATCGGCACCGAAGTGGCCGCACACGCAGCCCCTGACGGTTACACGGTGCTCTTGACCATTTCCGGCAACGCCATCAACGCGACGCTTTACGCGCATCTCAACTTCGATTTCGCGCGCGATCTGACGCCCGTCGCTGCCATCGGCCGCACGCCTTTCGTGATCGTGGTCAATCCTGCATTCCCCGTTAAATCGATTCCCGAGCTGATCGAATATGCCAAGGCCAATCCCGGCAAGATCAACATTGCTTCCGTCGGGCCGGGAACCGGACCGCATGTCGCCTGCGAACTGTTCAAGATGATGACCGGAGTCGACATGGTCCAGGTGCCGTACAAGGCCAGTTACATGACCGATCTTCTTGGCGGTCAAATCCCAATCGCATTTTCCCCGATCGCACAGATCATCCAGGATGTTCGCGCCGGCAAACTCAATGCGATCGGACTTACCACGCCGACGCGATTGGATGCGGCGCCGGAAATCCCCGCAATCGCGGAATTTGTGCCCGGATATGCGGCGAGCGGCTGGTATGGGATTTGCGCACCGACGGGGACGCCCGATGCGATCATCGAGAAGCTCAATGCGGCGACCAGCGCCTGCGTTGCCGATGCAACCCTCAAGTCACGCTTGCTCAATCTCGGCGTCGAACCGATGCCGATGTCGGTTGCAAATTTCAGAAAGTTCGTTGCCGACGAAATCGCGAAATACGCAAAAGTTATCCAATTTGCGAACATTAAGGTGGAATAAGCGTGTTGCTCTGCTGACCCACGCTCTGCCCGTCACGTACCGAAGCGAAAGTGCATGACGTCGCCGTCCGCCACGACGTAATCCTTGCCTTCGAGCCGCATCTTGCCGGCGTCCTTAGCGCCAACTTCGCCGCCGCACGCAACATAGTCGTCATATGAAATGGTTTCGGCGCGGACGAAGCCGCGCTCGAAATCGCTATGGATGGTGCCGGCGGCCGCCGGCGCCTTGGTGCCCCGCGTGATGGTCCAGGCACGCGCCTCTTTCGGGCCCGCGGTGAAGAAGGTCACGAGATCGAGGAGCGCATAGCCGGCGGCAATCAGCCGATCGAGCCCGGCCTGTTGCAACCCGATCGAGGCGAGATAATCGTCGCGCTCGTGGTGTGACAAGACCGCGATCTCGGCTTCGATCTTGGCGGAAATGACCACAACGCCGGCGCCCTCGGCGTGTGCGCGCGCCTGCACTGTGCGGGAGAATTCATTGCCGGCCGCCGCGGCACCCTCGTCCACATTGCAGACATAGAGCACCGGCAGCGCCGTCAATAGCGCCAGCATATGAAACGGCTTCTCCACCTCCGGCTTGCGCGGCGTCAGGCGCGCCGGCTTGCCGTCGCGCAGCAGCGTCACCGCGCGCTCGATCAGATCGAGCGTCTGCCGCGCTTCGGCTGCCTCCTTGTCGGTGCCCCGCGCCTTGCGTTCGAGCCCTTCGCTGCGCCGTTCCAGACTTTCGAGATCGGCCAGCATCAGCTCGGTTTCCACGGTCTCGATGTCGGCGATCGGATCGATACGGCCTTCGACATGGGTCACATCGGTGTCTTCGAAGCAGCGCACGACATGCGCGATTGCATCGACTTCGCGAATATTGGCGAGGAACTGGTTGCCGAGCCCCTCGCCTTTCGAAGCGCCGCGCACCAGACCGGCAATATCGACGAAGGTCAGCCGCGTCGGAACGATTGCAGCGGACTTCGCCAGCGCGGCTAATGTTTCGAGCCGCGGATCGGGCACGGCGACTTCGCCGACATTCGGCTCGATCGTGCAAAACGGATAATTCGCCGCTTGCGCCGCCGCAGTCTCGGTCAGCGCATTGAAGAGCGTTGACTTACCGACATTCGGCAAGCCGACGATGCCGCATTTGAAGCCCATGGGATTTATTTGCGATTTTTTTTGAGACTATTTCGGGGAATTATGCACGTGGGTGATCGGTGATCGGGCGGATGTGAGTTCGCACGCGATCTGCCGCTTTTTCATTTCGCATCTTCATCGTTGACGTCCTCGTCGCGCTCCGGCTGGCCGAAACCTTTAGCCACCATGGCGAGATGGACCTTGTTCTGGAAGCTTGCATCCTGGCCGCGCGCAATCAGTTCGGCATTGTCGCCGATGATGGTGACGAGCGCGTCAACCCAGCCGCGGT
>JBKPIZ010000048.1:0-3037 GCA_046730495.1 Pseudomonadota bacterium | reverse complement strand
TAGCTTCGGCGCCGTTCGCTGGTTAGCGGCCAGAGAACCCAGCGATGGGGCTATGTCTCAGCATTTCGAAGCATAAGCCCGAGTCTCGGCCTTACGGTGCGCACACTAAAATCGACAGCGTCAGCAACCATGCCGGCAGTTGCCGCTGACAAGGTCCAGCCCAAATGTCCGTGGCCCGTGTTGTAGAACACCCCCGCTCTGCGTCCCGGCCCAACGCGCGGCAGCATGCTTGGCATCATCGGCCGCAAGCCTGCCCATACCCCTACGCGCGAGGTTGAGATCTCGGGGAATAATCGCCGTGTCCATGCCACGAGCGGGCGCACACGATCATCGCGAATATCACGATTGAAGCCGTTAAGTTCTGCCGTACCGGCGACACGAAACCGATCTGGACCAAGGCGGCTGGTTACGATTTTAGCTTCATCATCAAGGATGCTAACCCAAGGCGCGGCGCGTTGGCTGAGCGGATCGTCGAGATTGACGGTGATTGAGTAGCCCTTTACCGGATAGATATTGACCCGGTCTCCTAGCATGGCCGCAAATCGACGGCTCGCCGTGCCTGCGCAGATGACAATGGCATCGGCAAGGCTTTCATGCTTGCCGTCACTCCTGCCAGTCGTTTTCCACTTCACACGCACCCCAGCATTCGAAGCGGAAAGCTGATGGACCTCGGCATCATAAAAAAATTGTGCTCCGAGCCGCGCGCAGGCCGCCGCAAGGCCGCGCGTGAACTTATGAATGTCACCGGTTGCATCCGATGGCGTGTAAAAACCGCCGTAGTAAACGCCATGAAGCGCCGGCTCGATTGCTTGAATTTCATCGGCGTTCACCGCATATCGTTCCAGACCGCCCTCCCGAAGTAGGAGATTGACCTTAGCCGCATGCTGGAAGCTGCCGCGGTCGCGGTACACATGGAGAATGCCGCGTTTTTCCAGATCGAATTGGATGCCCTCCCGCTCGGCGAGTGCAAAAAGGGCGCGTCTGGCCTCAAGCGCCAACATAACCGTTGCAATCGTATTTCGACGATAATGAGGGATTTGAGCGATGAACTCGGCCAGCCAACTGTATTTGTGCCAAGACGGCGTGAGATTCAACAACAGCGGAGCATCGCTTTTCCAGAGCCAGCGAACAACTTTCAATAGCGTAGATGGCTGATTCCAAACCTCGGCGTTGCTCGCTGACAGCTGCCCTCCATTCGCAAAAGAGGTCTCCATTGCTGCGTAGCGTTGGCGGTCGAATACCGTGACAGTATGGCCACGATCGATGAGAGCATAAGTTGTTGTGATGCCGGTTATGCCGGCGCCAATAACGGCAATGTGTGCCACGAGGGACCTCCGCGATCAGGCATGGGCCGGGCCGGCCGAAGCCGACCAATGGGCCCCCATCTGTCGCGGTACCTGAGAGATTAACCCACGCCTCGCGGCGCGGATGTCCCCTTCGGTGGACGCCGTAACGCGTCTCTCTCCAGATCGTCCAACCAAGCGGTCCTGGTGCCTGAGAGTTTCCGGGGTCGTTGCTCCGTCGGCGCCGATGCCGGATGAACCAACATCGGACTCTCCCGCATGGCCTTGTCAGACAACATCCCCGATGGCATGGATTCGAATAATCGGCAAGACAAAAATTTGGCTAACCCACAGGAGCTCAGTGTTCCTCAAAATTCCTTTTTATTTGCTCGATGCGCTCGACGAGTTTGGCCCGGTCTCGTGAACTCCCTCATCAAAGCCAACGAGGCTCTGGCCAGAAAATAAACTGCTTTATTTTGTGGTCCCTTTGATGTCTGGGTTTGGCACTGAAACTGACATCCAGTTACGTCCGCTTGGAGTCTGCTATCGGGAGCTGAGCCGCGACGAGGGCCGCCGGCACGAAGAAGAGCGCGCCTTCGAGCATGCCGATCAGCACCTCGAGCGTGTAGTTGCCTGGTACCGAACAGCGCAGGCGAGATCACGGGCTCGCGCGCGGCCCGCTCGACGGAGATCAGGGCCGCGAAAGCGATCAGCGCGACCGCGACCGCAGCGAGCGTCAGCGCGTTGCTGCCGAGCGTCGGCGCAGCGGCATTGAGCCGGGTTAGCCCGATCATGACGGCCACCAGTCCGAATGCAAGTAAAGCGAGGTCTGCAACATCGAGCGGACCCCGCGTCCGCGCGGCGGCCGCCGGTACGTGCGAGCGCGATCGAACGATGACGATGAGCCCGAGGGGCACATCGCCACGAGACAAAATGCGTCACGACTCCACCGAAGGTTGGACCGACGATCGCCGCCAGTCCCCACACGGCGCCGAGCAGCCCGAGCGCAGACCCGCGCCGTTCCAGCGGCACGCGATCGGCAATCGCGGCGGCCGCGACCGGGAAGATCCCTTCCGCGCCTACAGCCTGAATCGCTCGCGCGACCAGAAACACAGCGAACGTCGGCGCGGCGATCGCGAGAACGCTGCCCGCCACGAACGTTGTCACGCATGCGATGTAGATCGGACGGCGTCCGTAGACGTCTGAGAGCTTCGTCATCACCGGGATAGAGACGACGTTCGCAAACAGGTAGAGCGTGAAGACCCAGGCGACGTCGCGCCCAGGAATCGCAAAAGTGTGCGCAAGCGCAGGCAGCGCCGGCGAAAGAACGCCGAGATCGAGCGCGCCGGCAAACACGCCCAGCGCGAGGGTGACGAGCAACGGGAGGTTCGTTCGATCGATCATGGTTCGTGGCGAGAGTCAAAGAACAGACGGCATCAATTAGACTGCTGCGCTTATTGACGTAAGTCCACGTGAATTAGACGCCTCTTTAGGCTTCCGCCGCCACTCAACTGACCTGCGGATTGCTGGGAGCCATTCACACCTCGCACGAAGTGATGGAAAACCTTCAACCAGGGGGATAACCACGATGCATGTCCGTTCAGGACACGACTGCAAGCGGTGATATCTCCGGCCGATGATCGATTACTTTGTCGACTAAGCCGAAATCCTTGGCCGTCTCTGCCGTCATAAAAAAATCGCGCTCCAGCGCCTCTTCGATCTTCTGCAGCGGCTGGCCAGTATGCTTCATGTAG
>JBKPIZ010000047.1:0-3305 GCA_046730495.1 Pseudomonadota bacterium | reverse complement strand
ACCGCGTAACCGCTGCGGACGGCAAGGCGACGCATCGCTTTGTTGTCGTAGAGCATATCGGCGCGCATGCGCCGGATACCAGAAGCCGCCGCCTCACGCTCCAGCTTTGCGAGCAAAGCACGGCCTATTCCGAAAGCTTGCCAGTCATCGGCGACGGCGATGGCGAATTCGCAAGCTGCCGGATCGTGTTCGTCGATGACGTATCTCGCCTCGCCAACCATCGTCTCGCGCTCGCCATCGAAAACTTCTGCGAGCAGTGCGAGATGGCGGCTGTAGTCGAACTTGCCCAAGCGCTCCGCTACCGCATCCGGAAGTTCATTGAACGACGTCAGAAACCGGCAGTAGCGAGCTCCAGCGGAGAGTGAGCGGAAGAATTCCTGCTGCAATTTAAAATCCTGGGGCAACATCGGGCGGATCGTGACCCGGCGACCGTTGGCGGCCGACACGACATCGATGAGGTGCACCGGATAGCGTGGAATCGTGTAAGTCATGGCCGTGTCTTTCGTCCGCGGCCTTGCGATGCCGAGCATCGCGGCTCGGCATTGCAGGCTTCCGAATTGACGGTTCAGTAATGGCGGCTGAAAGCGCGCCCGTGTTGGACGCCACCTTTGACGACGCCCTCGATTTCACAACGCCGCAGGCCAATGTCGTGCAGCTCGCGATCGCTTAAAGCTTCAAGCTGAAGCATTGCCTCGCGTTCGATGCGCCAATCCAAATAGGCGAGCCACCAAGACTGCACCTTGGCCATCAATTGGCCGGGCTGGGTTGCGACGCTTTGTAGCCGCGTCGTCGTGCTGGAAAGCGTTCTCATGACCTTCTCCGGCATCGTATCTTCCTGGTCCCAGCTCGGGCCGAATGCCTGAGCCGGGCCATTTGTCTGTGGCTGATATATCCAGGGGACCGCCACGGACGAATGACGCGCACGCCGGATGTCTTGCTCGGGACACCGGAAATTCGAGGGGCGGTCCCATGGATGCACTTTCAGATCTGCTGCGGGTCGTTCGTCTTAAAGGCGGAATCTTTCTGCACGCCGAGTTCACCACGCCGTGGTGCATCTTCTCGGAGGTCACGCCGCAGGACTGCCGGCCGCTGCTCGATGGCGCCGAACACATGGTGCCTTACCACTATGTGGTCGAAGGCCGCTTGAGCGCGCAGATTCCAAATAACGCCCCGGTCGAAGTCGAGGCCGGCGAGATCATCATCTTTCCGCACAATGACGGCCACTTGCTTGGCAGCGACCTCGACCTGCCACCGGTGCCGTCAAAACAGGTCGTGCGCGTCTCGCCCGAAAGTGGTCTGTTCGTTATTCGTCATGGCGGCGGCGGCGCGAGAACGCGGATCGTGTGCGGCTTTCTCGGCTGCGACCGGCTGGACGGCAATCCTCTTGCCGCGGCGCTGCCGCCGATGCTGCGCTTTGACGCCCGTCGCGGCAGTGCAGCGTCTTGGATCAAGAGCTCGTTCGAATTCGCCGCCGATGAAATTGCGGCGCGCCGGGCCGGCTCCGGGACAGTGCTGGCAAAATTGTCCGAGTTGCTCTTCGTCGAAACCTTGCGCCAATATGTTGAAACACTTCCGGACGAACAGACCGGTTGGCTTGCGGGCCTCAAAGACAGCTTCGTGTCGCGGGCTATGGGACTTCTGCACCGGCGCGTGGCCGAGCAGTGGACCGTCGATGATCTTGGGCGGGAAGTTGGTCTGTCGCGTTCGGCGCTGGCGGATCGTTTCACGCGCCTGATCGGCGAACCGCCGATGCGCTACCTGGCGCGCTGGCGCATACAGCTCGCCGCCCACCGGCTGCGCAACAGCGACACGCCCTTGGTGCAGATTGCCGAGGAGGTCGGCTACGAGTCCGAGGCCGCCTTCAATCGTGCGTTCAAGCGCCACTTCGGCATTCCGCCCGCTACCTGGCGCAAGAACGTTGCGCCAGGTGCGAAGGCATACGCGACCGCGTGACTCGGAGTGCTACGAAGCAGCACCGATCAGACGATGCGCTCGTTGCCCTTGATCTGGCTGCGGTGCATTACGCGCCGCGTCTTGGGATCAAACGGGTCACGGCGGTGCAACACGGAGAGATTGTTCCACATCAGGAGATCGCCAACCTTCCATTTGTGGCACATCGCCAAGTGCGGCTGCGTCGCATGCGCCCACAGCGCATCAAGCAACGCCTCACTCTCAGCCACGCTGAGACCAAGCACGTAAGCGTTCGGACGGCGACCGAGGAAAAGCGCCTTGCGACCGGTCTTCGGATCGGTGCGAACCATTGGGTGATGCGCCCCCACCGTCTCGCGAACATCGGTGACTTCCTTGTAACCCTTGCGCAACATACCGGCGCTGTTGCGCGAAGCGTCGTGGACCGCGATTTTGCCGTCGACGGCCTTTTTCAGGTCAGCCGGCATGCCCTCGTAGGCCGCAAACATATTGGCGAAATAAGTGTTGCCGCCCGCCTCCGGCGGCGGAACTTCCAAGGCATGCAGTATTGCGGCCTTGGGCGGCACATCCACGTAAGTCACGTCGGCATGCCACACGGCCTCGCCATCGCCGAGATTGCCGATGGGTTTGCCATTCTCAACCACATTTGAAATCACGTTGAGCTCGGGGTGTTCTTTGTTGAAGGGCTGGCCGTAGGGGTTCGGACCCGGTGGATCGAGCTCGCCAAAATTCCTGCTGAAAGCGATGAGTTGGGGATCCGACAGGGTTTGCCCATGGCAGACGACGACAAGCCGCTCGCGCCAAGCGGCTTCAATGGCGTCGATCTCGGCCCGCGTCAGAGGCTGAGATAGGTCGATCTCGGCAATCTCAGCGCCCAATGGAGCGTCCAGATTTTTGATCGCCATATTTTTGATCGCCATGGCCATTGCTGCTCCTTACCATTTCCTCGCTGTCTTTGCGGGTTTTTCTGGTTTCGACGCCAACAGCAGACAGTGAGGCCGTTATTGGATATGATTGTGTGGGTCTGGGAAGGTGCTCAGCTCGTGGAGCATCACCATGAGACTTGCGCGCAGACAGTTTCTACAACTGACAGGTGCCGCCACGCTGTCGGCGGCGCCACGCGCCGTGAGAGCGCAGGCATATCCGACGCGGGCGATTACTATCATTGTGCCGTTTGCCCCCGGCGGAGGAACCGACGTTTCTGCGCGCGTGGCCGGTGAGCACATGTCGGTCACGCTCGGACAGCAGTTTGTCATCGAGAATTTCCCGGGCGCTGGGGGCACCACGGGCTCGATCCGAGCCATGCGCGCTACTCCCGACGGCTACACCATTGAAATGGGCCACATCGGAACGCACGCCGTCTCGGTCTGGCTCTA
>JBKPIZ010000046.1:0-5429 GCA_046730495.1 Pseudomonadota bacterium | reverse complement strand
ACCTCGCCCTTAGCGAGCGGGTGATCGCTGTCGTATCCGGTCTGCGTCGGCAGGTCGAAGGCGACCGACAATCCGGTCTGACCCTTGCTCAGATTGGTGCGATAGAGCGCGTTCGACGCCGCGGCGGTGGAGTGTCCGGCATAGGTACGGAAAATCCACGGCTTGTCGCGCACGGGTTTGGCGCCACCGGGTTCCCCGCGGCCGGCGCTGCCCGCCGCCGAATCTTCTGCCTTTTCATTGCGCTGCATCGATCGCGCCGTCGCTTGCAAACCTTGAGCGCCGCGGCAGTCTGACGCCGTTCTTGTTGCAATGCAACATAAACTGCGGCAGAGTGTTATCGTTACGACCGCAGCCGCGCTCCTTGGTTGATTCTAACGTCCGAGCCGGCCGTGCCGGTGCATGGGGACAGCTCATGGGCGTTGCGCAGAGAAAACCATCAGCCGCGCCGCTTAAAGATCTCTATGAGATCGGCGAGGTCCCGCCGCTCGGCCATATCCCGGAGAAAATGTATGCCTGGGCGATCCGCAAGGAGCGCCACGGGCCGCCGGAAACGGCGATGCAATGCGAAGTGGTTCCGACCTGGCCGATCGCCGACGATGAGGTTCTGGTCTACGTCATGGCCGGCGGCGTCAACTACAACGGCGTTTGGGCCGGGCTTGGCGTTCCGGTGTCGCCGCTCGACGGCCACAAGCATCCGTTCCACATTGCCGGCTCTGACGCTTCCGGCGTGGTGTGGGCGGTCGGGCCGAAAGTCAAACGCTGGAGGATCGGCGACGAAGTGATCGTCCATTGCAATCAGGACGACGGCGACGACGAAGAGTGTAACGGCGGCGATCCGCTGCTTTCCCCGTCGCAGCGCATCTGGGGTTACGAGACGCCGGACGGCTCGTTCGCGCAATTCTGCCGCGTACAGTCGCGGCAGCTCATGCCGAAGCCCGCACATCTGACCTGGGAGGAGGCAGGCTGCTACACGCTTACGCTGGCGACCGCCTATCGCATGCTGTTCGGGCATCCGCCGCATACGCTCAAGCCCGGCGACAATGTGCTGGTGTGGGGCTCCTCTGGCGGGCTCGGCGTGTTCGGCGTGCAACTCGTCGCCGCGTCCGGCGCCAATGCGATCGGCGTCGTGTCCGATCAGGCAAAAATCCAATACGTGCTCGACCTCGGCGCCAAAGGTGTCATCAATCGCAATGACTTCAAATGCTGGGGCGCGATGCCGAAGGTCGGCACGCCCGACTACGACGCCTGGGTCAAAGAAGCGCGACGCTTCGGTAAGGCGATCTGGGACATTACTGGCAAGCGCGATGTCGACATCATTTTCGAGCATCCGGGCGAGGCGACTTTTCCGGTGTCGTGCCTGGTCGTCAAACGCGGCGGCATGGTCGTGTTCTGCGCCGGCACGTCCGGCTACAACATCACCTTCGACGCGCGCTATGTGTGGATGCGGCAAAAGCGCGTGCAGGGTTCGCATTTCGCCCATCTCAAGCAGGCCAGCGCCGCCAACCAATTCGTCATTGACCGGCGTGTTGATCCGTGCATGAGCGACGTGTTTCCGTGGGAGAAGATTCCCTATGCGCACGAGTTGATGCGCACCAACCGCCACAAGCCCGGCAATATGGCGGTGCTGGTCAATACACCGCGGCAGGGCTTGCGTAATTTCGACGACGTGCTGGAGGCGCAACGCGCCTGATAGACCGACAAACGCTTAGCGGGCAGCATTTGCAGTCAGCTCGCGCGATCCGGCGTACCGCGGCGGATCGCGCGTTCGCGTGCGATCGCGGCATTGAGCTCGCCGCCATAGATGAAAATCCACGCGGTGAAATAGAGAAACACCAGCGCCACCATCGCCGACGCCAGGCCCGCATAATAGGTGACATAGGTATAGCGAAAATCGGCAAGGTACCGTCCGAATATGAAACCGCAGGCGAGCCAGAGGAGAAGCGTGGCGACAATTCCGGGCCACACTTCGTCGATGTGCCGATGCCCGGCCGGCAGCCACATATGCAGGATCAACAGCGCTACCGTGAGCACGAATGCGGCGACGCTGAAACGCGCGATGTTGTAATGGCTTTCGAGCGGCTCAAGCCAATCGATGTAAACGAGCGCCGCGCGGAACATCAAAGGGCCAAGTACAACGAGAAGCGCGAGCGCGAGCAGGCCCGCGGCGGCCACAATGACATAGCCAATCGATTCCAGCCGCAACAGCCACCACGGCCGGGTTTCGGTCAATCCGTAGGCGCGATTGAGCCCGATGCGCAGGCTTTCGATGCCGCTCGAGGAGAAGTAAACCGCGAACACGGCGCCGATGGTCAGAATGTCGCCGCGCGCAGTGGTCAGCACTTTTTGAATTTCACCGGCGATGCCACCGGACACTTCCGGCGGCCATGCCGCGACGATCAGGTTCGCCACTTCGCTGGCCAGGTTCTGCGAGCCGAGAAAGCCGGCAAGCGCCGTTACCAGGATCAGAAACGGAAACATCGACATCAGCACCGACAGTGCAATGTGGCTTGCAATCGCCCAGCCGTCATCGGCGTTAAAGCGATAAAACGCGTCCCAAGCGACGCGACTGCACAGGCGGATCGCGTTCAACGGCAGACAAGCTCCGCACCGAATCGGCTCTGGCTTCATACCATCGTTTGCGGAACCTGCCGTAGTGCCGAACCGCGGCCGTGCCCTTCGCATCTGGATTGGCTTTTGTGCACTGCACGCATAAGGTTTTCGGATGCCGCTGTATCGGCACAATCGAACGAGTGAACCATGCCATCTGTCGTGACCGAGAAACCGCCGCGCCGTGAGGTGATCGCCATGCTGGGCGATGCCCTCGCGGCGATGGACGCGCTGTTGGACGATGCGCGCCGAGCGGTCGGCGAGCGCGTGATGGTCGACGGCCGCGTCGTGTCTCGCCGGTTCGACAGCGAGCAACGTGCCACCCACGGGCTCGCCTGGTTTGCCACCTATGTCGAGGCCATTCGCCAGCTCGCACATTACGCGCAGCGCCTCGCCGACGGCGGCGGTTTCGGCGAGATCGAGGAATTGCTGGTACGGATCGGCGCCGGCGAATATTTGGCGCAAGTGCTCGGCGGCATCGCGATGAGCCAGAGCGAGATTGTGCGCCTCTCCGATCTCGGACTGAGCGCGACGACAGTCGCCGCGCGCGTCAATCCGGCCGTCGAGCATCTCGTAGCCACTGGGAATACGCCGCACCGCCGCGCGCGGCTGGTGGAGCTGATGCGCGAACGCCACGATGCGACGGTCGGTGCCGGCGGGCTCGATGAGACGTTGGATTCGATCCGAGAAGAAATGCGCAAGTTCGCCGATGATCGCGTCGCGCCGTTCGCGCAGACCTGGCACCTGCGCAACGAATACATCCCGCTCGACGTCATCGCGCAGATGGCGGAGCTTGGCGTTTTCAGTCTCACCATTCCTGAGGATTACGGGGGCATGGGCCTGGGCAAGGAGTCGATGTGCGTCGTCTCCGAGGAATTGTCGCGCGGCTATATCGGGGTCGGCAGCCTCGGCACGCGCTCGGAGATCGCCGCCGAACTCATTCTCGGCTCCGGCACCGAGGAGCAGAAGCGCAAATGGCTGCCGAAGATCGCCTCCGGCGAAGTGCTGCCGACCGCAGTGTTCACCGAGCCGAATACCGGTTCGGATCTGGCGTCGCTGAAGACCCGCGCCGTGCGCCAAGGCGACGTCTACAAGATCTACGGCAACAAGACCTGGATTACGCATCCGGTCCGCGCCGATCTGATGACGCTTCTGGTTCGCACCAATCCGGCCGAAACCGGCTATCGCGGGCTCTCCATGCTGCTTGCGGAAAAACCGCGCGGCACCGACGCCGATCCCTTCCCGGTGCCCGGCATGAGCGGGACCGAGATAGGGGTGCTCGGCTATCGCGGCATGAAGGAATACGAGATCGCTTTCGACGGTTTTGCGGTGAAAGCGGAAAATCTGCTGGCCGGCATCGAGGGGCTCGGCTTCAAGCAATTGATGGCGACCTTCGAGGCGGCGCGCATCCAGACCGCGGCGCGGGCGATTGGCGTGGCGCAAGCCGCGATGGAGCAGGCTCTCAGCTATGCGATGAACCGCGTGCAGTTCGGTGAGCCGATTGCCGCATTCCCGCGCATCGCCGACAAGATCGCGATGATGGCGGCCGAGATCATGATCGCGCGCCAGCTCACTTATTACGCCGCGCGGCAGAAGGATTCCGGACGGCGGTGCGATCTCGAGGCCGGCATGGCCAAGCTGTTGGCGGCGCGCGTCGCCTGGGCGGCAGCCGACAATGCGGTACAAGTGCACGGCGGCAACGGTTTCGCCGTAGAATTTCCGGTGTCGCGGATTTTATGCGATGCGCGCATTCTCAATATTTTCGAAGGCGCCGCCGAAATCCAGGCCCAAGTTATCGCTCGGCGGCTGCTCGACGGCTCGAATTAAAGGCCTGATCCATTTGGCGTAGTCGCGAAGGCTGCGGAACGATTGCCGCGCTGGCCGAATTGACTAAGGTCAAGGCGGGGCGTCCGCGCCCGGCCGCTTTTCGGCAGCATTCCAGTACGCATCGCAACAGAGGATTGGATCGCTCCGATGCTTAGAATTCCGCACAACGCGTTTGTCTTCGTCGGCGATGGTGCAAAGGCGCTGATTTTGCGCAACGAAGGCGATGCGCAAATTCTCAATCTGAAGACCGAGTGCGTGTTCACCGACGCCAACCCGCCGACCCATGAGCAGGGGGACGGATCGTCCGGGCCGCGCATTTTCCTCGGTCGGCGCAGGGCGATCCAGCGTCGCCCAAACCGACTGGCACAAGCTCGAGGAGCACCGCTTCGCCGGAGAGGTCGCGGCCATGCTGGAGCAGACCGTGCGCGAGCGCCGGGTTGAAGCTCTGGTCGTGGTGGCGCCGCCCCGCGCGCTCGCCGATCTACGCAAGGCATTTCACCCCGACGTGAAAAAGAAAATTATCGCCGAAATCGACAAGGACCTTACCAAGCACCCGGTCGATCAGATCGAGAAGCATCTGGCGAATGCCTAGACAGTGAAGTTAGCTTCTGCGCCCTCTTGAGCTCACTTGGCGCAGGCGCAGGTTTCGGGGGTAGATCGGTTTTTTGACAATACGTATCGCTCGCAGTCGCAATTTTTGCGCAAGGCCAGGCTCAGCCATGGCGGGAATGGTTCAAACACAACGGTCAATCGCACAGCCAAAATCGCCGTCGATCGGCGAGCGCATTGACGCGCTCGATTGGCCCGCGATCATCGCCAATTTGGACGACCATGGCTGTGCGACCACCGAACCGTTGCTGACGCCAAAAGAATGCGCTGGATTGGCGGAGAGCTACGACTCTAATCAACTGTTTCGCAGTCGGATCGTCATGGCGCGGCACGGTTTTGGGCGCGGCGAATACAAATATTTCGCATATCCCTTGCCGCACGTCGTC
>JBKPIZ010000045.1:0-13297 GCA_046730495.1 Pseudomonadota bacterium | reverse complement strand
CGAGCTCGGCGGCGGCCGCCCACAACGGCTCAAAGCGCGGATCGTCGAGATTACGGCCGCAGATATTGGAGCCGATCATCGCACCGTGCAGACCGAGCTTGGTCACGGCGCGGCGCAATTCGTCGGCGGCTTTGTCCGGTGACTGCATCGGCAAAGCGGCGATGCCGGCGAAGCGGTTGGGATGTTCTCGCGTGAGCCGCGCGATCTCATCGTTCTGGATTGTGGCAATCGCGGCGGCGCAAGCGGCTTCCTGGTCATAGGCCCAGGTTTGCGGCGCGACCGACAGCACATGCATATCCACTTCGGCCGCATCCATATCGGCGAAGCGCCGCGCGATGTCGTGGCCGCCGCGCGGGAACGGCCGATAGCGCACGTCGTCGACTTCGAGTTCGGCATTATCAGGATCGATGGGGGTGAGCTTGAGCCCGAGCTGCGGGATTTCCTTTTGCAGGAGCTTGATCGTGTCATCCGCCAGCACGTGGGTATGGATGTCGATGGTTCGCGTCATGTGAGCTCCCGCGCTTCGCTCGTACGGATGCCGTGTCTTCTGCGCATATCCGGCCGGGTCATGCAATACGGGCGGTTCACCACCGCGCAAGATGGTCTTTTTCGGCGCCGCTTTCGGCTATAAAGGGCGCCCCGAAATCGACAGTTCTTTACGGGAAACAGAATGGACGCCACAACGGATACGCCAAAGAAGAGTGACGCGGAGCATCATCCGCGCGTCGAAGACGAGGCGCTGGTACGCGGGCTCGGCCGCTATATCGCCGACGCGTCGGCGCCGAACCAGGCATTCGCTTATTTCGTCCGCTCGCCGCATGCCTTTGCCCGCATCGCCAGCGTCGATACCGAAGCGGCCAAGAATGCGCCGGGCGTGATCGCGGTGCTCACCGCGAGCGACATGGACGGCGTCGGCAATATTTCGCGGCATCCGCCGCTGCCGGGCCGCAATGGCTCGAAGCTTGCCGTCTCGAACCGTCCGGCGCTCGCCCGCGACCGCGTCATGCATATCGGCGAAGCGGTGGCGATGGTGATCGCGCACAGCGCGGCGGCCGCGCAGGACGCCGCCGAATTCGTTAGCGTCGACTATGAGGCGCTCAAGCCGGTGACCGACGCGCGCGACGCGCTCAAAGCCGGCGCGCCGCAGCTGTGGCCGGAAGCGCCGAATAATCTCGCCGTCGACTGGGCCGGCCCGGCCGCCGATCCCGATGCCAATGCGGCGGAGGTCGAGCGCATTTTCGCTGCGGCCAAACACATCGCGCGGGTTTCTGAAATGAACCAGCGGCTGTGCGTCGCTTCGATGGAGCCGCGCGGCGGCACCGCCAGCTACGACGCCGCGCGCGACCTTTACACGCTGCGCACCTGCTCGCAGAGCGCCGGCACCATGCGCGAGAATATTCTCGGCATCATGAACTGGCCGAAGGAGCGCTTGCGCGTCATCACCGAAGATGTCGGCGGCGCCTTCGGCCTGAAGACTTCCGCCTATCCGGAATATATCGCGCTGCTCGTTGCGGCGAAAAAGCTCGGCCGCCCGGTGCATTGGATGTCCGGCCGCTCCGAGGCTTTTGTCAGCGACAATCAGGCGCGCGATACCTATTCCGATGTCGAGCTTGCGCTCGACGAGAACGGAAAATTTCTGGCGCTGCGTATTCGCAGCGTCGGCAATATGGGCGCCTATCTCGGCGCCATCGGCGCCAACATTCCGACTATCAGCTTCACCCGCTGCCTGCCCGGCATGTACGACATCCGGCACATCGATATCAGCGTCAAATGCGTCTACACCAATACGCTGCCGACCGCGCCCTATCGCGGCGCCGGCCGGCCAGAATCGAGTTACGCTCTGGAACGCGTGGTCGACGAAGCAGCGCGCGTCACCGGCATCGATCCGATTAAATTGCGCAAACGCAACCTGATCAAAAAATCAGCGATGCCGTACAAGACCCCGGTCGGCACCGTGATCGACAGCGGCGATTTCGCGCCGATGCTCGACAAAGCGCTGGAGCTCGCCGATTACGCCAATTTCAAGCGCCGCCGCCGCGAGGCGGAACGGCACGGCAAATATCGCGGCTTGGGCATCTGCTGCATGCTCGAACATTCCGGCGGCTCGCCGACCGAAAGCGCGATGCTCGCCTTCCCCGGCGACGACACTTTGCAGTTCCGGCTCAATGTGCAGAACACCGGGCAGGGCCACGCCACAGTGTTCTCGCGCCTGATCGCGGCGCAGCTCGGCATTCCGCCTGAGAAAATTCCGCATCGTCATGGTGATTCTGCGAACGAATTGCCAGGCTATGCTTCCGTGGGCTCGCGCTCGGCGATGACCGTGAGCCATTCGGTGGTGAAAGCGGTCGGAGAGATGCTCGCCAAAGCCAAACCGGTCGCCGCCGGCATGCTCGAGGCTGGCGAGGCCGACATCGCCTACAAGGACGGCCGATTCGAAGTGGTCGGCACCGACCGCAGCGTGTCTTTGTTTGATGTCGCCGCCCACGCCGCGGGGCTCAAACAAATGGGCGCCATCACCGAAGACCTCGACACCAAAGCGGTCACCGAGACGCCGCAGACCTTCCCGAATGGCGTGCACATCGCCGAGGTCGAGATCGATCCGGCGACCGGCGCGATCGAGATCGCCGGCTATACCGCGGTCGACGATTGCGGCCGCCCGCTCGATCCGATGATCGTCGAAGGCCAGTTGCATGGCGGCATTGCGTCGGGCCTCGGCCAGGCGCTGATGGAGAGCACGGTCTATGACGCCGACTCTGGCCAGCTCATCACCGGCTCGTTCATGGACTACGCCATGCCGCGCGCCGAGGACATGCCGGCGCTGCGCGACGCCATGCACAATGTGCCGGCGACCACCAATCCGCTCGGCATCAAGGGCGTCGGCGAAGCCGGCACCACCGCCGCAATCGGCGCGGTGATGAACGCGGTGGCGGACGCGATTCCGAACGGCGCCGGCGCGCATCTCGAGATGCCGGCCTCGGCGCCGCGGCTATGGGAGGCCTGCCGCCGCGCGGCGGAGTAGTCTTGTCATTCCGGCGTGCGAGCTAGGTGCAATCACCCGCTCGTCCCCGCGACAGCGGGGACCCAGCTGTTTACAGGTCGGCGGCCGCTAGGGATATTTTTCGCTCAATCTGGATTCCCGCTTGCGCGGGAATGAGCGGAGATAGCCATGACCGAAGCAATTGCGCGGCGCGACGACCCGCCGGTGCCGCGATTGATGCCGGTGCTGCTCAGTTTCGTCGCCGGTTATCTCGACAGCTACACCTATTTGAGCCTGTTCGGCCTGTTTGCTGCGCAAGTCACCGGCAGTTTCGTCATCGCCGGCGCGGAATTCGTAACGAGCGATTTCGGTATTGCCGGCAAGCTCATTGCGATCGCCGCGTTTGTCACGGCGGCGGCAGTGACCGCCGCGTTCTGCATTGCGGCGCGGGACGCGCAGCGCGCCGCGCTGCCGGCGATGCTTGCTCTTGAAGCGCTTCTGCTTGCGGTCTTTGTCGGCATCATGCTGTTCGGTCCGGCGGTGCGCGACGCCCGCGATTGGCACGGCATCGTCGCCGGCGTGTTTGCCGCCATGGCGATGGGCGCGCAGAGCGTTTTAGTCCGGCTTCTGATGAAGGACATTCCGCAGACCAATGTGATGACCGGCAATGTGACGCAGCTCGGCATCGCCGCGACCGAATTGATCATGGCGCGGCGGCGCTTTGATCACAGCCGTCACGGCGACACTGCCGTCCGCGATTTCGCGCAAGCGCGCGATCGGCTCGTCACCGTGCTTTCGATCGCGGTCGGCTTCCTCGCCGGCGCCGCGGCCGGCGCGCTGGCCTTCGCCACCACCGGCCTGCACGGGGCGCTCGCCGCGGTCGTTATTGTCGGCGCGCTGGCGCTATGGGCGCTGATGCGGCAGGAGCGGTAAGAGCGGGATTAACGCGCCCGCCTTGGCCGCCAGGGCGCGCGGCTATGCGCATTGTTGAGATGCACGAGATGCTTGAGCATCTGCTTAAACGCGCTGCGCTCGCGTGCTTTGAGCGGCTTGAGGATCAGCCGTTGCGTCGCCTGCACCGCGGGTTCGATGTCGCGAATGAGTCGCCGGCCCGCCGCGGTAATGTGCAGCGCCTTGGTGCGCCGGTCGTGCGCGCCATCGACGCGGGTGATGAGCTTCTTGCGCTGCAGCCGGCCGACCACGCCGCCGATCGTTGTGCGGTCAAAGGCGATGATGTTGCACAAGGTGGTCTGATCGATCCCGGGATGACGATTGATCGCGACCAGCGCGGCATATTGCACTGGCGTCACGCCGAAGGCCTTGGCCTGATCGAGGAACAGCGCAAGGGAAATCTGGTGCAGCCGGCGAATGAGATGGCCCGGCATCTCGATGAGGCGGCTGTCGCCGATCGGCTCCGGCATGTTCGGTTCCCTGCGCGCGCGAGGTGCGAAGGTTCATCACACGACCCACCGGCCGTTGACCGCCGCGTCGCATTGTCGGTACACTGACGATAATCGTCAGTATACTGACGAATTGCAAGCCGCCATAACTTAAAGTTGCTTCCCGTTCAAAAGGGGAGCAACGATTGTCCGGCTCCGCCGCGCGGCCAAGGAATACTGTGAGGACGAAATGCCCGAGCACCCCGAGTCCATCGTCGCCGGCAAAAAACGGCCCTTCACCGGCGCGGAGTTTCTGGAATCGCTGCGCGACGGGCGCGAAGTCTACATCTACGGCGAGCGGGTCAAGGACGTCACCACGCATCCGGCGTTCCGTAATTCGGCGGCTTCGGTGGCGCTGCTCTATGACGCGTTGCACGACAAGGTCTGGCATGACGTGCTGACCGCGCCGACCGACACCGGCTCCGGCGGCTATACCCATAAATTCTTCAAGGCGGCGCGTTCTCGGGAAGAAGTAATCGCGCAGCGCGACGCGATCGCCGCCTGGGCGCGCCTGTCCTATGGCTGGCTTGGCCGCAGCCCCGATTACAAGGCCTCTTTCCTCAACACGCTTGGCGCCAATGCCGGCTTCTACGGCAAATTCGCCGACAATGCGCGGGCCTGGCACAAGCGTGGCCAGGAAGCCGTGCTCTATCTCAACCACGCGCTGGTCAATCCGCCGATCGACCGCAACAAGCCGGTCGAACAGGTCAAAGACGTCTACATCACGATTCAAAAAGAAACCGATGCCGGCATCTATGTCTCCGGCGCCAAGGTGGTGGCGACCAATTCCGCGCTCACGCAATACAATTTCCTCGGCCAGAACATGGGCCAGGAGATCACCGATCCGGCCATGGTGGTGATGTTCATCGCGCCGATGAACACGCCCGGCATCAAGCTCATCTGCCGGCCGTCCTATGAATTCGCCGCCGCCGCGACTGGCTCGCCGTGGGATTATCCGCTGACATCGCGGTTCGACGAGAACGACGCGATTTTCGTTTTCGATAACGCCTTCATCCCCTGGGAAAACGTTATCATCCACCGCGACATCGAGCGCTTAAAGAATTTCTATCCGCAATCCGGCTTCTTCAACGGCTTCACGCTGCAAGGCTGCACGCGGCTTGCGGTCAAGCTCGATTTCATCATCGGGCTTCTTTGGAAAGCCGCGCGCGCCACCGGCGTCGAAGGCTTTCGCGGCGTACAGGCACAGATCGGCGAAGTGATCGGCTGGCGCAACCTGTTCTGGTCGCTAACCGACGCCATGGCCTACAATCCGGTGCCATGGGTCGACGGCGCCGTGCTGCCGAACGCCCGCGGCTCCGCCACCTATCGCTTGTTCATGACCGAGGCCTATCCGGCGGTGCGCAACATCATCGAAAAGGTGATCGCTTCCGGCCTGATCTACCTGCCCTCGCATGCGCGCGATTTCAAAAACCCCGAGATCGACAAATATCTCGCCAAATATGTGCGCGGCTCGAACGGCATCGACTACAAGGAGCGCATCAAGATCATGAAGCTCCTTTGGGACGCGATCGGCACCGAATTCGGCGCCCGCCACGAGCTCTACGAAATGAACTACTCCGGCAGCCATGAGCTCATCCGCGTGTTCCAGCTGCAACAGGCGCAAGGCACCGGCGCGCTCAAAGCCATGGAAGCGCTCGCCGACCAATGCATGGCCGACTACGACGAGAACGGCTGGCGCCATCCGGCCTATCGCGACGGCAGCGATATCAGTCTGGTGGCGAAGGGGTGAGATCTCCCGCGCGAGGGGGAGAGGGAAAGTCAGACAACGGTTTTTTGCGCCGTCTTTGCGCTGTGCTATGTTCGTCAGCATAGCCTTTGGGCAGGGGGCGCTTACCCGCTAACGCCATGGTTGAGCCAACGACTGCGCACGCGCGTTCGCGCGTGTGGGACACACTGCGTCTCGTACTGTCGTCGGGCGGGCCCGGACGCTGCGAGTTCGCGCTCAACAATGCCTGCAATGCCAATTGCGGCTTCTGCAATTTCGCGCGCGACACGCTGCCGAAGGAGCGCTGGGAATATGTCGAGCGCCAAGGCGCCTTTGACGCCATCGACATCCTGTTCCGCCAGGGCATCCGCTATCTGGTTCTGACCGGCGGCGAGCCGACGCTGCATCCGGATCTGACCGACATCATCGCTCGTGCTTCGGACAAGGGCATGAAGGTGATGCTGGTCAGTAACGGCGGACTGTTCAAAGCGCGGCGCATCGGCGAATACGCCGACGCCGGGCTGTCAAGCTTCGTGATCTCGATCGATGCCGCCACCGCGCAAGCGCACGAAGACAACCGCGGGCTCCCGGGCGTGTGCGACAAGATCCGCGAGGCCAACCGCGAAATTACCCGCCGCGGCTTGATCTCGACCGCGTCGGTGACGCTGTCGCGGCTTCTCGACATCGACGCGCTGCCGGCCTTCCTCGACGATCTCGGGTTTAAGGCGGTGACGTTTTCCTATCCGCTGACCAATCTCAATTCGAGCTTTCTCGGCTATCGCGATTCCGGCGTCGTCGATTTCACGCCGCAAGAGCTGATTGCGCTGTTCGACAAGGTCAAGGCGCTGAAATCGCGCATTCACGTTGTCAATCCGACGCGGTCGCTCGAGGAAATGCAGCGTTTCCTCCGCAACGAGCCGCAGAATTTTCCCTCTCTCGGCGGCTTCCGCTTTTTCTATCTCGATTGGAAGCTGCAGCTCTGGCGCTGCCATTTCTGGGAGCGGCCGCTGTGCTCGATCTACGACTTTGACGACGCCAAGCTCATTCGCGACGGTTGCACGCGCTGCATGATCGATTGCTATCGCGACGCCAGCACGATGCAGCACATCGCCGTGTCGGTTCATGACGTGGCGCAATCGCTGCGCGCGGGCGACTTCGCCGGCGCGGCGAACGCGCTCCGCCGCAAGGGCAATGCCGGATCGATCCACGCCGTGGCCGAGGGATTGCCGTGGCTGATGCGGTTCTGACAGCGCGTCAATGACGGCGGCATCCCATATTCCGCTCGTCCCCGCGAAAGCGGGGACCCAGGTCTAATCTGGATTCCCGCTTGCGCGGGAATGAGCGGAGGCAAACCCGGCGCTAGGACCCCACCGGCCGGCGGCGGATCAAAGCTCTGCTCTCGTGGGCGTGCCAGACGAACAAGAACGGCAGACCCAGCGTCAGGTCCGGCACCCGTTTGACCAGTGACAGCGCCAGCGCCTGTGGCGCCGGAATGCCATAGACCGCGCAGACCGCGATGAACCCTGCTTCCTGGACCCCGAGCGCGCCCGGCATCAGGAATGCGGCGGCGCGCACCGCCTGGCCGACGCTCTCGATCGCCAGCGCCTCGCCATAGCCGACCGGAAATCCCATCAGGCGGAGCGCGACGAGCACTTCGAAGATGCCAAAAAACCAGACGCCGAGGTGAACCAGGAGCGCAGCCGCGAGCCGCGGCAGGTCGGCATAGATGCGCACGAGATTGTCGTGCAGGCTTTCCCGATTGGCGAGCGAGGACCAACCGAGTTTTGCCGCCAGCGCCATCAACACGCGGTCGAACACTTTCGCGCCGCCGAAACGCTGCGCGGCAAAGAACCCGGCCAGCGCCAAGCCTAAGATCGCGGCGCCGGATACGAGCGAGCCGATCAGCGCGCGATCGGCGACCACGGTGGCAAGAATGCCGATGCCGACGAAGGTGAACAGAAGCAGCGTCACGGCCTGCAGCAAAATATCGACCAAGACGGTCGCACCGGCGAGTTCGCCGGCGATGCCGAAAAACGTCATCACGCGAACACCCGCGATTTCTCCGCCGATTTGTGCGACCGGCAACAGCGCGTTGATCGCTTCGCGGATGAAGCGCACTAAGACGCAGGCGTGCAGCGGGCATCGCGCGGCGGGCGGAAACACGATCCACCAGCCCAGCCCCGCGCCGGACAGTTCAACGGCGCGCAGCGCAACCACGGCGGCGAGGCCGAAGCTCACCGCGGCAAAGGCTTGCGCCACCGCGCCGAAGCCCTGATAGGCGATGATGGCAATCGCCAGGACCAGTCCCAATCCCGCGGCGAGAATAAGCCAGCGTTTCATGCGGCGATCTATATGGACTGCATCAATCGCCGCGGCCAGCCCTGAACGGCGCCACCACAGACGAACTCTGCCGGCTAGCTAGAATGCAAGTTAGAATGCAAGCTGAACGATCGGGCGTGCAGTCCGTCGCGTCTCCGATCGCAGAGCGATAGCGATATTCAGATTGGAGCGGACCGATTTTTTTTAATCGACCCGCTCGCTTTCGTTTGGCCGCTTCCCGTTCGGCAGGCTTGCGGCGAGAATGTTACGGCTGGGATTGTCCTTGCGAAGTGTCGTCGCGCGGACGATTGCGCCGCTCGGCCATGAACTGGTCGAACTCGGCTCGATCCTTGGCAAACCGCAGCCGCTGCAGGAATTCCTTGAATTCGCGCTGCTCTTCTTCGAGCCGGCGCAGCGTATCGGCGCGATACTCGTCGAAAGCACGATTGCCGCTCGAGGATGGCGTTCCCCACCAGTCGCCGCCGGTTCGCGCGCCTTCCATCCTGGAGCGCATACGGTCCATTTTGTCCTGCCAACGGCTCATGCCGTTATGGTGCCAGCAACCCATTCGTCCACTCCCGATCATAAAAGCGAGAATAACTAGGCCCAGCGGCCACCAGCCGGCTTTCCGAACTCATGCTGCGATAGGCATGAGAAGACCTCGCCTGTGAATGTAAATAACATTTACATTCGACTTTTTAACTGTCAAGAGGCGACCAGAAAGATTGTGCGGTCCCTGCAATCCATTCGGACGACAGTCAGGTCGCGCCCGGTCCTTTTGCTGCCGGCAATCCAAGCCCGCGCAGATAAATCAGCACCGCCGCTTCCAAGAGCTCTTCCGGCGACATCGGCAGTGTGCGCTGAGCCGCGTCGCCGCGGCCGAACAGCGAGGCGATGCCGTGTGACATTGACCAGATATGCAGCGCGACCATCAGCGCCGGTGGCCGAGACGGCGGCGGCATTTGCGCACACAACATTTCGGCGGCGCCACGCAGAATGCCAAATGCCCGCTCGCCGGCTTCGCGCAATTCGGCACTGGTCGCGAGCGGAATACCGGCCTCGAACATCGCCGAGTAAAAAGCGGGCTCGGAACGTGCGAATTCAAGATAGGCCTTGCCCAGCCGATCAAGCGCAGCGAAAGGCTGCGGCCGGCCATCGTCCCATGCCCGTTCGAGCACAATTGCGAACCGCTCGAAACCACGCAGTGCGACACTGGCAAGAAGTTCGTCGCGGTCGCGGAAGTGGCGATATGGCGCCGCCGGGCTCACGCCCGCCCAGCGTGCGGCCTCGGCAAAGGTAAAGCCCGCCGGCCCTTTCTGCGCGATCAATTCCAATGCCGCGCGCAGGAGCGCTTCTTTCAGATTGCCGTGGTGATAGCCGCGCGGGCTGCCACCCCTGTCGTTGGACCAGCTCATGTAAATAGCTTTTACATGAGCTGTGCGCGACCGGGCAACGTCGTCGCGTCTCACACCGCCGAGTTTCTTCTGTTGTAGGGTGGGTTAAGTGCACCAAAACCAGCGAGTTATCTGACGACTATGATGGCATGGCGCGATCAAGTGGCGCTGGTGACCGGCGGCGCCCGCGGTATCGGACGCGCCACCGCGCGGCTTTTGGTGCAACACGGCGCCGCCGTGTGCGTGAACTATGCCGCGCATGCCGATGCCGCCGGCGAACTGGTCGCGGAAATTACGCGCGACGGCGGGCGCGCCATTGCCGCGGCGGCCGACGTTGCCGACGCCGCGGCGGTCGCAGCCATGGCCGCGCGCGCGGAAAAGGAATTGGGCCCGCTCACGATCCTCATCAACAATGCCGGCGTGTCGTGGCGCGGCACGCTCGACGAATACGACGCCGCGGCGGTTGCGCGCATGCGCCGGATCAATGTCGAAGGCGTCATCCATGCGACGCGCGCGGTCGCCGGCGGCATGCGGCAACGCCGCTACGGCCGCATCGTCAATGTCAGCTCGATCGCGGCGCTCGGCACGGGACTCCCCGGCAACGCCTTCTATGCCGCGACCAAGGCCGAGGTTGCGATTCTGACCAAGCGCTTTGCCATGGAGCTTGGCCCGCACGGCATCACCGTGAACGCGGTCGCGCCCGGCTTTGTGCGCACCGATCTGACGCGGGGCGGCCGCGGCGCCGCCGATTGGCGGCGACCGAGCAACGCTTTGCCGACAAGACCATGCTCGGCCGCATCGGCGAGCCGGAGGACGTTGCCAATGCGATCGCGTTTTTGGCCGCGCCGGAATCGGGCTGGATCACCGCGCAGCTTTTGACCGTCGACGGCGGCCGGATGGATTACATCGGGCACGGCTAGGCAAATCGTGTCGGCCTTACCGCGTTCCCCGAACACGGGACGGCACCGAAAAAACCGTCGCCTCACTCGATCACTTCGTCGGCGGTGGCGAGTAACGTCGGCGGGACGGTGAGACCAAGCAGCTTTGCTGCCTTGAGATTAATCACCAGATCGAACTTGGTCGGCTGCACGACTGGAAGCTCGGCCGGCTTGATCCCACTGAGTATCTTTCCCGCATACACGCCTGCCTGACGATACGCGTCCGCAAGACTGACGCCGTAACTTACCAAGCCCCCAGCTTCGGCAAATTCGCGAAGGAAGTACACGCCTGGAATTCGGCGTTGATTCGCCGATGAAATGATCTGGTCTCGACGGTTTACGAAGAACGGGTCAGCTACAACCATAAATCCCGCGATCGTGTCATGCTCAAGAATAGTGAATGCCTTTTCGATCTCTGATTCAGTACTGGCGTTGATAACTTCGATCCGCTGATTGAGCGCCTTAGCGGCCGATTCCAGCATGTTCAATTGCACTTCGGCGTCCTTATTTTCTGGATTTATAATTACGCCGAAGCCAGACGCGCCGGAGACCAATTGGCGCAATATCTCGATGCGCTTGGATTCCGTTTCCGCAATAAGCAAGTTGATGCCGGTCGAATTGCCTCCTGGACGATTGAGGCTCGCCACCAAACCCAAATCTACCGGGTTTCGACCGACCATGAAGACGATCGGGATATTCTGCGTCGCAACTTTCGCCGCAAATGCCGGCGGATCTCCGCCGACCGTCACGATGACTGCTACATGAGCCCGAACTAAGTCAGCCGCTAAGGCGGGAAGTTGATCATAATGTCCATCGGCCCAGCGAAATTCGATGGCCACGTTTTTCCCGTCCTCGTAGCCAACGCTCAGCAGCCCAGCGCGGAATGCGTCCACTGGTCCGGTAAGGGTGCCGGCCGAGAGGCTACTAAGGAACCCGACGAGTGGTAATTGCAGATTCTGAGCGCGTATCTTCGTCGGATACACCACTGCACTGCCGACGAACGTGATGAAGTCGCGTCCCCTCACTCGATCACCTCGTCGGCCCGCAGCAAAAATGGACGTTGGCACTTCGATGCGGAATGCTTTGGCGGTCTTGAGATTGACGGCCGACAGGAATTTTGTGGCCTGTTCGATGGGAATATCGCCGGGGTTCGCGCCCTTGAGAATTTCATCGACGAAATAGGCGGCGCGGCGAAAGATGGCCTCAAAGTCTACCCCGTAGCCTGCGAGACCGCCGTTTTCGGGAAGCTGCAGCGGGCCAATCGACGGGGCGCGCTGCTTCGCGGCAAGCGTGGCAATCCTATCGGTGTTGTAGATGAGCAGCGTGTGGTCGGCCATGACCAGGCCGTTGATTTTTACCTTCGCCCATTGAGCAAATGCGCTGTCAAATTCTTCTGGTCCGCCAACGTCGATCGGTTGTAAGTCCACCTGCAACGACTTGACGGTGGCGCCCATGAGGTCGAGGACATTGGCGTTCGCATTATCTGCGCGCCGGATCAGCAGAACACCCGCGCGCGTCACGGACGGCGCGATTTCCTTTAGCAGTTCGAGCCGCTTGGCCATGATCTCGGGAAGAAAGAAGGACGATCCGGTGACGTTGCCGCCAGGATGCGCAAGACTCGAAACCGCACCGATGGCGACGAGGTCGGGCCCGACCGCCATGACGATGGGAATCGTTTTGGTGGCGCCCAGTACTCCGGTGGCGTGGACGACGAGGACATCGACTTTCAGTTCGATCAGTTCCTGCAGCCGAGCAGCAAGTTGACTCTCGTCTCCTTCCGTAGAGCGGTAATCGATGCGAAGATTCTTGCCCTCGACGTAGCCAAGGTCGGCGAGGCCGTCACGGAACGCGCTTTCCTCGCGCTGCGACTGGGAAGCCGGCGCGAGGCGGAGGTAGCCGATCCGGACCAATCGGTCTGACTGTTGCGCGCGCACTCCGAGTGGCCACGTCGCTGCCGTACCACCGATAAGCGTGATGAACTGCCGACGCTGCATTGGGCTACCCCCAGGCGAGGACGACAACTTAGCACATCGGCAACGACCCTTTGATGTGCCTCACGGCAAAATGCCACTCAACGTCAGCCATGGCACAGGCAGCGCGCGGCCGCGGTGAGCGCATCTTGCGACCAAATGAAAATCTATCGTCACCGTATCATTGACATATGTCCCCATTCCAGTTACATACCCCCAAACCTGCTCGCCAGGGACGCCTTCCGGAAGGTATGCCGCAAGGTGGAGCAGGTACGGCGCCCGCGCGCGGATTTACCGCCCGCTCCCGGGCAGCTTCGGGAAGTCCGCCCGACCGGCATTACGACCGGTCCGCGAGAAGCATCGCTGTACCGAGACTGGGGAAAGCGCGACGGCGGAACGCCGACAGGCGAGCCGCGCCCGAAGCGTCGGCCGGTGGCAACATCGGCCGGCGTGGCGCGGAGGAATGAAATCAAACTGCGTTTGTCGGCGTTCCGCTTCCCTTTTTCTTTTCGTTCGTTGTTGCCGTTCGTTCTT
>JBKPIZ010000044.1:0-11453 GCA_046730495.1 Pseudomonadota bacterium | reverse complement strand
AATCTGGTCCGCATCGAACGGCCGGGCGGAGCGAATCCCGCCCTGCTCCGCCAGTGCCGCGATCATGCGGTCGGGCAGAATTCCTCGTTCCGAAGCGTTAAAGCTCAAAGCCATTTGCGGACCGGCGGCGATCTTGTCGGCGCTCCGCTGCGATCTAATCCGATGCCCGGTTTGACGCAAAGACGGCCGCAGCGTATAGATCACGTTATCCCGTGGTCATTTGAGCCGGCCGGCTTGCAGCCACGTAAAACAAGTCGCTAAAAGGCCGGGGACGCGTGAGCCCGGCCCGAGGATTTCCCCCGGCCGGGTTTTGTTTTGGCCGCGTTTGAGCGGCCAAAACGCGTGTTGGCTAAGGAGGGCCACATGTCCGCGTCGGCAAAAAAGAGCTATCGCCCCGAAACGCGCCTGGTGCAATCGGGCACGCTCCGCTCGCCGTTTGGCGAGACTTCGGAAGCGCTCTACCTCACCCAAGGCTACGTCTATGACAGTGCCGCCCAGGCGGAGGCGCGCTTTAAGGGCGAGGACCCGGGCTATCAATATTCGCGTTTCGCCAATCCGACAGTCGATATGTTCGAGCGGCGCATGGCGGCATTCGAAGGCGCCGAGGCGGCGCGCGCCACCGCGTCGGGCATGGCGGCGGTGACATTGTCGCTCATCGGCCAAGTCAAAGCCGGCGATCATGTCGTGGCGTCCAAGGCGATGTTCGGATCCTGCCGCTATGTCGTCGAGGATTTTTTGCCCCGCTTCGGCGTCGCTTCGACGCTCGTCGACGGCTGTAGCTTCGATGCCTGGCGCGACGCGGTACGGCCGAACACCAAAACCTTTTTTCTGGAAACGCCGACCAATCCCGCACTTGAAGTGATCGATATCGCAGCGGTTGCCAAGATTGCGCACGAGGCCGGCGCGACGCTCGTTGTCGACAACGTGTTTGCGACACCGTTATTTCAGAGCCCGCTCGCGCTCGGCGCGGACTGTGTCGTCTATTCCGCCACCAAGCATATCGACGGCCAGGGCCGCTGCCTCGGCGGAATTATTCTCGCCTCGCAAAAATTCATCATGGAAAAGATCCATGTGCTGCTTCGGCAAACCGGCCCATCGATGTCGCCGTTCAATGCCTGGGTGTTGCTCAAAGGGCTGGAAACGCTCGCGGTGCGCGTGCGGCGGCAGACCGACAGTGCGGCGACGCTGGCGGTGGCCATCGCCGGTCATCCAAAAGTTTCGCGGCTGATTTATCCGGGCCGCCCGGACCATCCGCAGGCCGCGATCGCTCAGAAACAGATGCGCGGCGGCTCGACGCTCGTTGCCTTTGAGATCAAGGGCGGCAAGCGCGGCGCCTTCCGCTTTCAGGACGCGCTCAAGCTCATCCGCATCAGCAACAATCTCGGCGACGCCAAGAGCCTGATCACGCATCCGGCGACAACGACGCACCAGCGGCTTACGCCGGCGCAGCGCGCCGAACTCGGCATCAGCGACGGCTTGGTGCGGGTCTCGGTTGGGCTAGAGGACCCCGACGATATCGTCGAGGACGTGCTCGGCGCACTGGAAGCGGTTTGAGCGAACGTCGTCTCGCTAATGCACCAAGTCCGGCTGCGGCGAAATCGCGGCCGGATGAACGGACGCCGCCGCAATCGGCCGCGTTGCTGCTTCGGCGATAGCGCCGCCGAGTAGCTTCGCCAGACAAGCGTAGCTCCAGTCGTTCATGTGCAGCTGGTCCGGTGACACGAAGGTGCCGAATGAGAGGTGCTGCACGTCGTGCCAATCGCGCATCACGGCAAAACGCTGGAACAGGTCGACATCTTCCTCCTTGGCGGCGAGCGCGATCTGCTCGACCATGCCTGGCGTTTCCGATTTGACGAGCACCGCCGGCGCAAATTGCGGATCGATCAGGACCACGTCGGCGCCCGATGCTTTGAGCTGCTCGATGCCATCGTGCAGTTGCACGGCATGCGGGTTGAGCGGATGGTCGCGCAGCACCGAATTGGTGCCGATCTGCCACAGCACGAGCTGCGGATGCGCCGCCAGCACATCGGCTGCGAACCGCGCCATCATATTATTGGTCTCTTCGCCGTTGACGCCGCGGTTGAGCACCGTGATCTCACGGCCGGGAAACCGTGCCCGCAATTCGACGGCAAGCCGGCTGGGATAGCTTGCGTCCGGCGAACTGGCGCCAGCGCCGGCGGTCGAAGATGAGCCAATCGCGACGATGGTCAGCGGCTGACCGCTGGCCAGGCGCCGCATCGTGTGAACGAGGGGCCGGTCGAAACGCGCCAACTCGGCGGGCGCCCTGCAGGTCGCTGCCGCGGCAGGCGCAGTGGGGACAATCGGCTTGGCGGGGGCTATGGCCAGTGCCTGCGTTGTGGAGCTGCTCATTTGCTGCGCACGCGCAGGGTCGCTGTGCGGTGCAAAAAACTGCGCCGCCAAAATGACAGCGGCGACCGCGGCCGGCGTGCGGCCGGCGAATTTTGTTTGTTTGAAGGACATTAACGCGTCGTTTGCATTCTCACGGCGTCAAGATGAGCAGCACTGTTAATGAGAGACGCCAGGGCCCGGCCAATGCACTCATGAACTTGCCGCGCCATATCATACTTCTTGGTCGCGGCATAGAGGTCGAAAGTGCCGTTGTCGTTCCAATATTGCATGATCGCTAACCGATCAAACAACAACACGTTCCGCTGCTGGGCGACGTGGCGCATCACATCGGCATAGGCTGATACGTCGAGCATCGAAGCGGTGCGTGGGCTGTATTGCATGTTCATGAGAATGACATCGGCACCCGCGGCTTGAATCTTATCGATGCCGTCCTCAAGGCTGGTGCGGAAGTCTTCGGTCTCGACGCCATTGATGGCATCGGCCGTACCGGCCTGCCAGATCACCAGACTCGGGTGGTCCTCGGCGAGAATCTTATCCAGGCCGCCGAGCATGTTGGCCGTGGTCTGCCGCGGTTGAACGTGTGCCGTGACCTTGATCTCGTTGCCGGGCAATCCCTGCTTGAGCGCATCCTCAAGCCGCGCCGGATAAGCAAAGTGCGGCCCGTCAGGCCCGGCAAGCGAGGAGGATCCGGTACCCAGCACGCTGATGTCCAGCCGATGCTTGTCTTTGAGTTCGGCGATAACGCGGCTGAGATCGATTTCACTTTCCAGAAACGACGCCGGCACGTCGCAAGCCTCGGGCTGCGGCTCTGCCACCGCCCCCCAGGCCGGCAAACAGTTGAGCGCAATTGCTGCGACAAGCGCGGTTAAAAGTTTCATGCCTCGCCTCCCGCGAGGTCAGCATCCGGCGGTTTGCTCCGCCCGGTGGGGCTTCGCCCTTCTATCTGTTTGTACCATGATATCAGACTAGCTGTGGCGACCATGATCAAGATGCCGACAAGGCTAATAAACGACTGAATCAAGGGCCCGCCTGACCACTCGCTGATGACGAATTGGCCGGCGAAAGCCAAAAACACGCCGAGACAGAAGATTTCCAGCGATTGCTGGCCGCAAAGGATCGCCGGCCGCAGATATGGCGATTTGAGCCACGGCCAATCGCGCGGGATGAAATGCACGGTGACGGCCGCGAGCGCGAGAAAATGCGCAAAGCGCAGCACGTCGAGATTGGTCTTGTCGATTGGATACATCCAATCGCTCAACCAGATCGGCACGAAACGTCGCAGCGACTCGACATACCATGTCAGCGTGACCGCGAACGCGAAGACGAGATAAGAAATCGCGATTGCCAGTACGACGCGCGAGCGCAGCGCCGCGGCAAGCCGCTGCGCGCCACCGAGCGCGCACCAGGCGCCGAACACGAACAATAACTGCCAGGCAAACGGATTGAAGAACCATTCCCCGTTTGGATAAGCGGGCAAATTCCAGTCGAGATTCCAGGCGAGCACATAGACCAGCGCCGATCCTGCCAGCGCCAAGGCCGGCTGTTGGATCAAGAGCCAAAGCATCGGTGGGAAGAACAACAACAACATGATGTACAGCGGCAGCACATCCATGTTGACTGGCTTGAACTTCAGAATGAGCGCCTGAAAAATTGTGACATCCGGCTGCTTGAGGAAATCGAGAATGTTCATTTCCTCGGCGTAGAGCGGATTTTCGAACGTCGATGCAACATAGGCGATCTCGGCCATGAAGATCGTGAACAAAAAGATGTGGGCTACGTAGATCTGCCAGGCGCGCCGCAGCACCCGCGCGCTGGCGACGATGAAGCCTCGTTCGCGCATGGCGCGGCCATAAACAAAGGCGGCGGTATAGCCGGAAATGAAGATGAATATTTCGGTGGCGTCGCTGAAGCCGTAATTGCGGATGGTGAACCAGTTCACAACATTCTGCGGGATGTGATCGAGAAAAATCAGCCACAGCGCGACGCCACGGAACAGATCGAGCCGCAGGTCGCGTCCGCCCGGCGGCAACACCGAAGCGGCGGCCGGTGCGGATGTCAGTGCCAATCTGGGCAATACGAGGTGCTTCACAGCCGCCTTCACGATCATTGCGCCACGGCGCGTGGCCCGGCGCCATTGCGCGGTGCGCCCGGCCTCAGCCTGCATCTCGGCCTAAATGTCGGCCTGCATATCAGCCTGCATGGGCGCTGATTTTCCAATCTAGTCATCAAGTATCGCTTGAGAAAGCGTCTTGTCACGGCTATGCAATCACGCCTGCCGTACCGCCCGCTGCTGCGCCGGCATCAGCCCGCAAAGTGGAACTCGCTGGAACGGCGCCGGCCTCGCGCCTGGTAGCGAACAGTTTTGACCCCAGTATCCGCTGCAACATTGCTAATATCGCCCGCATGTATCGCGCCGTGACCCGCAATATCGAAGTCGTGGTGACGCCGCGTTTCGTGGCCGATCGCTCGTCGCCCGAGAACAATTATTTCTTCTGGGCCTACACGGTCTCCATCACCAATAAAACCGCTGAGACGGTGCAGTTGAAAACGCGCCACTGGCGCATCACCGATGCCCACGGCCGCCGCCAAGAGGTCCGCGGAGCGGGCGTTGTTGGCGAGGAGCCGGTGCTCAAAGCTGGAGAATCCTTCGAATATACCAGCGGCGTGCCGCTGCAGACGTCCTCAGGTTTCATGTTTGGCACTTACGGCATGGTCACTGCCGGCGGTGAACATTTCGAAATCGAGATTCCCGCGTTTTCGCTCGACAGCGGTGACGGTAAGCGCACCATCAATTAGCGTCTTCCCCCCACGGCACCCTCGGTGAAGATGCGCTGAAAACGATACGCGGGCCGCTGCTCGCGACCGCGCCAGCCTTGTTCAGCAACGGCCGACCTAGCGATGGATCGTGACGTCGCCGGCCGGTGTGTCGATATCAACGCCTCTGTCGCGATGGCGCCAGTGCTCGCGGTCGCGAACTATCACATCCGAGTCAGGGCGGGACACACAGCGCGACACGCAGGTGCCGTTATCGCAAACTTGGCGGCAGATCCGTTCGGCATTGGCGGCGTGCGAGAGCGCAAACCACAAGGCTGCCGTTGCGACGCCGATCAGGAATTTGGTCATCGTCAGCCTCCGCTCCGCCCCCGCGGTCAGCATCGGCTGCGCCCCGCGGTACTAATCGCAGAGCGTCGGTTTGGTTCCGTACTTAGTGCTGCCGCCGGGGCGCGCTGTCAGGCCTGGGCCCAGTTGTAACCGCTGCTGCGTAAAATAATTTAGTATTATCAATTACTTACGGTCACGATCGTGCGCGCGGCAATCGACTACGGCGAAGGCGGCACGCTCACGGCGGCGATTTCGCTCGGTGCAAAGACGTAAGTGGAGCTGCAAAACTCGCAGGTCACTGTGATGCGGCCGTCCTCCACCATATCGGCGCGATCTTGCGGCGAGAAACTTCGCAGCATGTTTTCGACGCCGTGGCGCGAACAGGAGCACTGCGCGGCAACCGGCGTCGCGCGGAAGACGCGAACGCCGCGCTCGTGAAAGAGCCGATAGGCCAGACGTTCGCTCGACAGTTCCGGATCAAGAAGTTCGATATCGTCCACGGTTGCGACCAGCGAACGGCCCTCCACCCAGGCTTCATCTTCGGGCAGCACGTGCGGCGCGGTGCCTGCGGGCGCGTCGCCAGGATCGAGATCGGCGCGGCGAGCACGCTCGGGCGAATTGGGCAGAAATTGCAGCAGAATGCCGCCGGCGCGCCAGTGCCGGCGCGGGCCACCCTCGCCGGCACGGAACTCTTCGGCGACGGCGAGGCGCACACGCGTCGGAATTTGCTCGGATCGCGAAAAATATTCATGCGCCGCCTGTTCGAGATCACCGCCTTCGAGTGGCACCAGGCCCTGGTAGCGGCTCATGTCCGGGCCTTGATCTATGGTCATGGCAAGGTGCCCGCGGCCGAGCAATTGCCCGGGGGCAGCTTCGCCGCCGGCAATCGCGGCAGCGACACGCGCGGCGTCGAAACGGGCACAGGCGCGCACATTGTGGGGCGCGGTGAAATTGACCACCAGCATCCGAACCGGTCCATTGCTTTGGGTTTGCAGGATGAAACGCCCGTCGATTTTAAGCGCCGAGCCCAGCATCACGGTGAGCACGATCGCCTCGCCGAGAAGCTTAGCGACGGGAGTCGGATAATCGTGGCCGGTGAGTATCGTATCGACGACCGCGCCAAGCCGCACAATCCGGCCGCGCAGATCAAGCGCTTTGACTGCGAATGGAAGGATCGTGTCGTCGAGGCTGGTTGCCGCAGGCTGACGAACCGGGATGCTCAAATCGGGATTGTTCATTGCCGCAATATAGGTCCTGCGGATGCGATTGTGAGGACCGCAGCCCGACCTCACCGCGCATCGGTTTCCAGGCACCAGGTCAATATGCCCTTTTGCGCATGCAACCGGTTTTCCGCTTCGTCGAAAACCACCGAATGCCGACCGTCCATGACCTCGTCGGTGACTTCATCGCCGCGATGCGCAGGCAGGCAATGCATAAAAATGGCGTCGGACTTGGCGCGCGCCATCAGTCGGCCGTTGACCTGATAGCGCTTGAGCAGATTGTGGCGGCGGCTGCCATTGCGGTCGCCCATGGAGATCCAAGTATCGGTGACGACGCAGTCAGCACCTTTGACCGCCTCTTCCGGGTCGGTGCCGAGCGTGATCGGGGCGCCAGAGGCCTTGATCCAATCCAGCAGCGGTTTCTTTGGCGCCAGTTCGGCCGGGGTCGCCACCCGCAAACGGAAATCAAAGCGCTGCGCCGCGTGCATCCATGACGTCAGTACGTTTGTCGCGTCGCCGGTCCAGGCCACGGTACGGCCGCGGATCGGCCCGCGGCACTCCTCGAAAGTCATGACATCGGCCAGCACCTGACAGGGATGCGACCGGCGCGTCAGCCCATTGATCACGGGTATCGCGGCATAGCGCGCCAATTCGCTCACGGCTTGCGGATCGAGCATCCGGATCATGACGGCATCGACATAGCGCGACAACACGCGGGCGGTATCGGCGAGCGTCTCGCCGCGCCCGAGCTGCATTTCCTCCGCGGTCAGGAGAATAGCGTCGCCACCCAATTGCCGCATGGCGACTTCGAAGGATACGCGGGTGCGCGTTGACGGCCGTTCGAAGATCATGGCCAGCGTCTTGCCGGCAAGCGGGCGCTCGCCGCGGTCGCGGCGCAGTTTTATAGCGCGCGCAGCATCAATCATGCCGCGCAGATCGGCGGCCGGGACCTCGATCAGATCGAGGAAATGGCGGACGATTTTCATCCCGCCGTTTCCTGTTTGCGCGGCGCGGCGGCTGGCCGCTTTAAGCTCCGGCTCAGTTGCGCGCAGGCACGGTCGAGCCGGGCGATGCCCTCGGCCATTTCCTGCTCGCTGACAATGAGCGGCGGCAATAAGCGCACGACATTGTCCCCGGCGCCGACCGCGAGCATCTTCTCTCTTCGGATCGCATTGACCAGTTCGCCGGCAGGAACGACCGCCCGCAAGCCGATCAGTAGACCCTCCCCCCGCACTTCAGCGATGAGTTCAGGGTAGCGGTCTTTGATCTCCGCCAAGCGCTGTTTGAACAAAATGCCGATCTTTTTCACATGGTCGAAAAAGCCCGGCGCCAGCATGACGTCGAGCGTCGCATTGACCGCGCTCATTGCCAGTGGATTGCCGCCGAAGGTCGAGCCGTGCGTTCCCGCCGTCATGCCCTTGGCCGCCTCGCTGGTGGCGAGCACCGCGCCGACCGGGAAGCCGCCACCGAGCGCTTTGGCGAGCGGCATGATGTCGGGAGTGACTCCTGCGCGCTGATAGGCGAACAGTTCGCCGGTCCGCCCCATGCCGCTTTGAACTTCGTCGAAAATGAGCAAGAGGCTGTTTTGGTCGCAAAGCTCACGCAAAGCGCGCAGAAAAGACGGCTCGACCGTGCGCACGCCGCCCTCGCCCATCAGTGGCTCGATCATGATCGCCGCGGTCTCCGCAGCGATCGCTTTCTTGACCGCGGCAAGATCGTTGAAGGCAACCTGATCGAAACCTTCGACCGGCGGCCCGAAACCATCGAGGTATTTTTTCTGTCCGCCGGCGGCGAGCGTCGCCAGCGTGCGGCCGTGAAATGCGCCCTCGAAGGTGACGATCCGGTACCGTTCGGGATGGCCGCTCACCGACTGATATTTCCGCGCTGTCTTGATCGCGCCTTCGACCGCTTCGGCGCCGGAATTGCAGAAGAATACGACGTCGGCAAAACTCGCCGCGCAGAGCCGCCGCGCGGCGCGTTCCGCTTCGGGAATCTCATAAAGGTTCGATACGTGCCACAGCTTTTGGGATTGTTCGGCGAGCGCAGCGGTGAGATGCGGATGCGCATGGCCGAGCGCGTTCACGGCCACGCCCGAGGTGAAATCGAGATAGCGATCGCCATTCGTGGCGATGAGCCATACGCCTTCGCCCCGCTCGAAGGCGAGGTCGACACGCGCAAAAGTCGCCATCAAATGCGATGTCACGGCATGGCTCACGTTCTGGCTCACGGTTTGGCTCGCAAAGCTGCGCGTTTAAAAGCGGCGCGGCTCAAGCGACAAAAAGCAGCGCGGCTTAAACGAAATGTGCCGCCTCTCCGGGCGGCACGGAACAGCATTCTATTTCCACCCGGCCCGCTGTCAACACACGATAATTGCGCGTCGCGGACCCGATTTGTACCCAGTTCATCCACACGCGTGCAGGAATGTGTGGACGCAAGCAGCGCGAGTCTTGCGCCAGACTCCAGCCATATTGTAGCTTTTTAATTGTCTAGTACGACATTTCGTGCGGCGGACAGTCTTCTGAAGCGTTGTGGTTGAGTGCGTGTTGGGCGGCGACGCGCTGCCCGGCGTGAGGGGGGATTCTCAAAAACAGCTTCGCCGACAAGTTCAAGGAGGGTTGGGCATGTCGTGGACTGACGAGCGGGTCGAGCTTCTGAAAAAGCTATGGTCTGACGGTCTCTCGGCGAGCCAGATCGCGGCCGAGCTCGGCGGCATCACGCGCAATGCCGTGATCGGCAAGGTGCATCGGCTCGGATTGTCCGGCCGCGCCAAGAGCAGCTCCAGCGCCTCACCGCGGCCGCGCAAGCCGCGTTCACCGTCGCACATGCTGCGCATCGGTCGCGCATCGATCCGCGGCAACACCGCGCTGGCGCATGCCTACGACTACGAGCTGGAGGCCGAACCGGAATTGATCGAGAACATCATTCCGATCGGTCAGCGCCGCACCATCCTGGAATTGAACGAGCAAACCTGCCGCTGGCCAGTCGGCGATCCTGGCAGCACCGATTTCTTTTTCTGCGGCGGCAATACCGTCGCCGGCCTGCCCTATTGCGCCTACCATTCGCGGGTCGCGTATCAGCCGCCTTCCGACCGGCGGCGCGACAAACGGACCGTGCGGTAAGTCCGATCGAGCTACGGGCTTTTCACGGCGTCTTGCCGAAACGGTCGTCCAGCGAATAACCGGCGCCGCGGACGGTGCGGATCGGATCGGTCGCATGGCCGCGATTGAGTGCCTTGCGCAGGCGGCCGACATGAACGTCCACCGTGCGCTCGTCGATATAAATATCGCTGCCCCACACGCCGTCGAGAAGCTGCTCCCGGGAGAACACGCGTCCGGGCCGCCCCATCAGAAATTCTAGCAGCCGGAATTCGGTCGGACCGAGATCGACCGGCCGGTCGGCGCGCGAGACGCGCTTTTTCTCGCGGTCGAGTTCAAGATCGCCGATGGTGAGCACAAGCGCGACGCGTTCCGGACTGGCGCGGCGCAATAGCGCGCGCACGCGCGCCAGCAGTTCCGGCACCGAGAACGGCTTGACGATGTAGTCGTCGGCGCCGGTGGCCAGCCCGCGCACGCGCTCACTTTCCTCGCCCCGCGCGGTGAGCATGATGATCGGCAGCGTCTGGGTCTGCGGCCGCGCCCGCAACCGGCGGCACAGTTCGATTCCCGACAGGCCGGGCAGCATCCAGTCCAACACGATCAGATCAGGCGCGGTTTCCTTCAACCGCGTATCGGCATCGTCGCCTCTGGAGACGGCGTCGACTTCGTAGCCTTCGGCTTCGAGATTGTACCGCAGCAGCGTAGTGAGCGGTTCCTCGTCTTCCACGATCAGGATGTTTGCCCCCATCCCGGTCTCCTATTTCTGCAGGACGCCTGCTGGAAAACTCGTGGTATCACCCTTGGGACGCTGGTCGGTAATCGCACGGCCCTCGACCATGTAATAGACGGTCTCGGCGATATTGGTGGCATGGTCGCCCATGCGCTCGATGTCCTTGGCACAAAACATTAGATGCATGCAGAACGTGATGTTGCGCGGATCCTCCATCATGTAGGTGAGGAGCTCGCGGAACAGCGAAACGCACATCGAATCGACCTGTTCGTCGCCGTTCCAGACGGCGAGCGCCGATTGCAGGTCGCGGCTGGCATAGGCGTCGAGCACCTGCTTGAGCTGCGCCAGCACCAGCGCCGACATGTGTTCGACGCCGCGGATCAGCTTTTGCGGATAGAAGTCGTCGTCGAGCGCGACGACGCGCTTGCCGATGTGCTTGGCGTGATCGCCGATCCGCTCCAGGTCATTGCAGACGCGCATGGCGCCGACGCATTCGCGCAAATCGACGGCCATCGGCTGACGCCGGGCGATCGTGAGGATGCATTTATCCTCGACCTCGCGCTGCAGCGCATCGATGGTCGGATCGAGACCAATGACGCGCTCGCCGAGCTCGATATCGCGATCGACCAAGGCCTGAACCGAATCCGCGATCTGCCGCTCCACGAGGCCGCCCATCTCGGCGACCTTGCGGGTGATTTCCTGCAGGTCGGTATCGAATGCCTTGGCGGTGTGATCGATTCTGGTGGTGGTGATGTCAGTCATCTGCGTCATCCGAAGCGGCCGGTGATGTAGTCTTGTGTACGCTGATCCCGCGGCGCCGTGAACATGTTGCTGGTCGAGTCGAATTCGATGAGCTCGCCCAGAAACATAAACGCGGTGAATTCCGAAACCCGCGCCGCCTGCTGCATATTATGGGTCACGATCACGATCGTGTAG
>JBKPIZ010000043.1:0-5301 GCA_046730495.1 Pseudomonadota bacterium | reverse complement strand
GTTGTAAGCCGTTTAAGACCGGAGAGATTTTGAGACTGTCCTGGAATCGGTTTTTCAATCGAGACGCGAGCTAGGCCATTGCCGCCATTGAGAGCGAGTTGTCGCGGACGCGGACTCTGCGTTTTGCCGTTGGACGTGCGCATTTTCAACAACTGGCGATAAGTACTGACGTAATCCTTGGCCATTCTTGCGGCAGTAAATCTTTCTTCAAACCGGCGCCGCACTGCGCGGCGGTCGTAAGACAAGATTGCCGGCAGCGCCGCGACGGCTTCTTCTTCACTGTCGACCACTTTGCCGGTCACGCCACCCTCGATGACCTCAGGGACGGACCCGCAACGGAACGCCAGCACCGGCGTGCCGCACGCCATGGCTTCGATCATCACGAGTCCAAACGGCTCCGGCCAGTCCACCGGGAACAACAGAGCGGCTGCCTCGCCCAGGAATTTTGTCTTCTCACGTTCGTCGATTTCCCCGACGAACTCTACGCCCGGACCATCGATGAGCGGCAGTATATTGTTGCGGAAATAGTCTTCATCGACCTTGTCGATCTTGGCGGCGATCTTCAGCGGGATGCCGGCGGCGCGCGCTATTCTGATCGCGCGGTCCGGGCGCTTTTCCGGCGATATCCGTCCCAGGAAGGCAACGTAGCTTCCCTGCTCAAACGACGGCCGATACAGGCCAGCCGGAACGCCATGATGGATGGTCGCAACGAAATTATCGTGCGGCAACGGTCTGCGCTGGTCGTTGGAGATGGAAACCAATGGCATTTCACCGAAGCGGCCATAGAACGGCTTGAGATCCCCCAAATCCTGCCGACCGTGAAGCGTGGTCAAGGTCCGAGCGGCCAGCGAGCGGAAAAGCGGGAAATGGAACAGATCGATATGAAAATGAAGGACGTCGAATTCCTCGGCGCGCTCGCGCACCTTATCAATCATCAGCATGAAGTACGGAATGATGTCGCGCACTGTAGGGTCAAGACGAAGCGCGCGAGTACAACAGGGGGCCAACTCCGCGCTGGTGATGGAGTCCCCGCTTGCAAACAGCGTCACATCGTGGCCAAGCCTGACAAGTTCTTCGGTCAAGTAGGAAACGATCCGCTCGGTGCCGCCATAGAGACGAGGAGGAACGCTCTCAATGAGCGGAGCCACCTGTGCGATTTTCATATGACCTTTAATCTCCTGGAGGGGCTAAAAAAGGGTGCTGCATTTGCCTGCGGGCTGGGGGCGGGACGGGCAACCGGAGCCATCTAGATTTCGGCGTGATGCCGGATCAAGACCTGGGCATTTTTCCAATCTGAGCGGGGTCGAGTCTGTTCTATTTTGACCACTCTATTTGTGGCGGGATGCAAATCTGTCATCCACTTTTAGCAATGCTGAAGCGTTGGGGGCCAGTTCGTTCGAGCAGGTCCCTTTTAACTTGCTGCTGCTGCTGGAGGCTCGGTCGCGGAGTCAATGCGCGCACGCGCTGGCGTTCGACGTCGACCATGTAGTCACGCGTTGTCGGGACGGCATCGAGACATCGTGTAAGCTGCATCTGGAAGACCATGAGCGTGCGCCGTCGGAAGCCGATCTCGCAGAGCACCAGATAAAACTCCCACATGCGGAAGAAGCGCTCATCATAGAGCACCTTGACCTCCTCCGACCGCACTGTGAAGCGCTCGCGCCAGTGGCGCAGCGTCTCGGCATAGTGCAGGCGCAGGATCTCCACATCGGTGACAAACAGGCCAGTCGGCTCGACCGCGGCGAAGACCTCCGACAGCGACGGCACGTCCGCGCCGGGGAAAATGTACTTGCGTATGAAGGGGCTGATCGGTGCCGGGGTATCGGAGTAACCGATCGAGTGGATCAGCGAAACGCCGTCGTCGGCCAGTAACGCGCGAATGCAAGCGAAGAACTCCGCGTAGTTCCTCTTGCCGACGTGTTCGAACATCCCCACTGAAACGATCCGGTCGTATGGACCCTCCAGTTCGCGGTAGTCCCGCAGCTCGAAATGCACGCGCGCGCCGGCTGGTGAGTGAGCCGCCCGCTGCGTGCTGAAGCTGTGTTGCTCGGCGCTCAGGGTAACGCCGGTGACCTCGGCCCCGAAGTCCTCGGCAAGATACAGGGCCAGACCACCCCAACCGGACCCGAGGTCGAGCACCCTCAGCCCGATTCGGTCCAGGCACAGTTTCGCGGCGATATGCCGCTTCTTGTTTTCCTGAGCCGTTTCCAGGGTATCGTTCGGGCTCTTGAAGTAGGCGCACGAATACTGGCGGTCGCGGTCGAGGAATATGCCGTAGAGGTCGGACGACAGATCGTAATGATGCGCCACGTTGCGCCGCGCCCGGGCTGCCGGGTTGGACTGCTTCAGCCCCTTGCCGAGCCGTTCAAGGAAGGTCAGCGACGGGTTATGCCAAGGGGCGCCGTAGTTGCGCGCCACCACGTCCAGGAAGCCGTAGAGGCTGCCTTCCTCAATCACCAGCCGGCCGTCCATGTAAGCTTCGCCGAGCGAGAGCGCCGGATTGAGGGCCAGGGTGTATTCGCTCGCCTTAGAGGTCAGGCGCAGCGTGGCTTCCGGGGGTGAGCCATCTCCGATCGTCTGCCGGCGGCCGGCCGAGTCAATCACGCAGAGGCTGCCGTTGCGGACGATGGACCTGAGAATCGCCGTGAACAACATCCGGGGTGCCCCGAGCTCATTACACCGGGATTGCGCATCGAGCTTTCGGCGACGGAAGCGCTCGATGAGTGTCAGAATATCATGAACCCGTTCATCGGCAATTGTCATATTGTTGATTGGCGCCATTGAAGCCCGGTACTTCGAAATTGGTGGTGATCCGATCAAGTGGGGCCTTGTCGCCAGTCTCAACCGCCCCAGCAGCAACATCACCGGCGTGACTTTCTTGGTTGGTACGTTGTCCGCGAAACAGTTTGAGGTCTTGCACGAAACCCTTCCGAAGACAGCGTTGATTGGCTTCCTCGTGAACCCGGAATTGGTGGATACCGAAATCCAGACGAAAAAAATGCGCTGGCGGCGGCGGAGTCTGTTGGGCAGAAACTACTGGTCGTGCAGGCCCACACGGACAGCGTAATCGTCGCATTGCGCCGCATCGAGCCCGGAGAAGAGATCACGTATGATTACGGACGCGAGTATCTAAACTATTTCTTGGATAACGGCGGCTGCCGTTGCGCAGCGTGTCGCAAAGCAGCCCGTCGCCGCAAGAGCAAGACGGGCCGCGGACGCCATGCTCATATTACAGTTCGCTGGGCGGCGAGAATTGCGGGTTCACAACCTTTCAACAATGCCTAGAGAAATGAAATGGTTGATCGGACTGCGCGCTCGTAATCATTGTCACTTCCATTGCTCGAGTGAATATCTTAGTTGGTCAAACTACCTCATGCGATTCACCGCACACATTACGGCGACTTAAGAATTAAGTTTGCAGGAAAACGCCTAGCATTTGAGATGATCTCATTGCGACTAATGGACCGTTGGCTCATAAGTCAAAGAATCGCCAGAGAGCAAGCATATGTCTTTTCCGCAAACGGATTATTTCGATGCCAACTTACCCGGCGCCAGCCAAACTGTCCGAATAACAAGCCTCTATGATGCCAAGGTATTTGTGTGCCGATGGGTGATAAGAGACAGAGACCCTGCGCTAAAGGCGCTTCTTCGAGACCTGGAAAAGGCCAAGAATTTTGCAATGACGGAGAGCGTGATCCAGCAATTGACCTGGGCGCTCGCCTCACGCGGATTGTTGGTCACGCCCAGTCGGTAGTCATATTTCAGCAAGCTCAAGGAGCCGGGCCGCCGATCGGGCCACTTGCTGTGTCATAAAAGACGCGGCGTCAGTTACAGGCGTTCCCTTGGGAGTCTGACGATCACCGGCTTGCTGATGCAATGTCTTCCTACTGGACTAATTTTGCGAAGACCGGCGATCCCAACGGACCAGGCTTGCCGCATCCGCACTAACAAGGCAGTCGACGTCATCCGAAGCTTTGAGAAATAAGGGGCTGCCTTCGTTGGCGGTCTCTTTCATTTCGCTCGGCACGTGAAGGCAAGCAAGGAGGGATTCGATCGGCTTGAGACGGGCTACATGCGCGGCCCAAAACCGATGACGTTCATGTACTAGGGCAGCGCCCGCCCAATGTGAGGCCGAGGAGTAAACGGTGGCAAACCTATTTGTGCCCAAGGTCTGAAACCCAGTTAATTGGCGTGAGCGGTTACTACCTTGAACGGACGGGCGTGCATGTCCGCCTGGATTACTCTGTTCCCGCATGGCACACTTAGGGAGGAGGAGTTCGGCCTTGCCGTCGGTCATCAAGCTGATCGTCTTTGTCGCTGCCGTTATCCTCACCACGGCCAACCGAACTTATGCAGCTCATTCCGGTGCCGAGTGCTACCTCCACGGCCACCGAATATATGTTCCTGATGGTTTGAATTATCCCCGTCAGGCGTGGGGCGGTTGGGGAATAACTTGTCGAACAGCAGCACCAGAGATAGTAGCGGGATCAGGAGCAATTGGAGTGGACCCTGAAGGGCGACCTGCAGAGTGGTGTGGCTGGTGGATGCGGCAACACCTTGGAGGACGGTACGGTCCTGAGTTCAATGTTGCTCGCAACTGGTTGAATGCTGGTCGTCCGCTTGACGGTCCTCGCCCCGGCGCCATTGGGGTTAAGGCTCATCATGTATTTCAAGTGATCCGGGTTGTTGATCGCGATCATGTGCTGGCGATCTCCGGCAATGACCATAATGATGTTCGGACGCGGATACGCCTAACATCTGATGTAATCGGGTGGCGTGACGTTACCGAAGAAAACTCTGCTGCTAACAAGCCGGCTTCTGATACCGCCACCACCGCAGCGGATAAGATTGGTTCAGACAAGGGTGCGGATGACGTCAGCACCCAAGACCCTTAGGTAGCTCTTTCGGCCTAGACGTGGTAACCGCGTCGCTGGGGTCGCACGCGCCTCAGTCGAGGACACCTGCAAGCAATCCTATTTTGAAGCATTGACTAAGATTTTTTCAAGATGCAGTCGGCAAAAACCTGTTGATCTGCATCAAGGCGGAACCCCTTCGAGCGGGTGCATACAAACAAAGCCCAAGGAAAGGGCGAGCGGTCTTGACCGAACCGAACAGCTCCTAGGCACCTACGCGGCTCCAAACTCCTAATTCCGATTTCAAGCGCGCTCTTGGAGATGCCAAGAAGCAGGCCGCAGGCGTCGCCGGCGAGGCATCGGATGCTGCCCAAGACCTCTATGGGCGGGCAGCCGATAGCGCCTCTGATGTCGCCGATTCCGCTAGAAGGGCCGCGCGTAAGACTGC
>JBKPIZ010000042.1:0-1712 GCA_046730495.1 Pseudomonadota bacterium | reverse complement strand
TCCTATATCTCAAGATGGCGAATATCTGGCAGGAGACAGCTATTCGCTGGGAAAGGGATTTGGTCAAAGATCAGGAGAAACTTCGCCGCGACACTAAATGCAACAGCCCATGTCGCGAACGCCCACTCGTTTGGTGCATCGTACCGGGTCAAACCGGCAGACTGGAAGAGGTCAGGGCGTCGCTAGTGAATGTCCGCTTTGGGTCAAAACCGGACATTGAGGCTCGTCCGTTTGATGTCCGCTTTACCGCCAAAAGCGGACATCGCTCAGCGCGGCGGCAATGTCCGCTTTGTGCCAAAAGCAGACCTCGTGTGAATTACTGGATCACGTCGTCGGCGCGGGTGCTGCTAACTTACCAATCGTCTGCGCGATTTACCTCATGTATTGGCACGCCCGCCTTGACCGCGCGCTTGACCATGTCTTTCGTTCCGCCACCGCCCGGAAACGCCACGACCAGATCGGGCTTGCCTTCGTCGAGCATCCGCTGATTACGCAGTGGGCCAGCTTTCTTGCCGATTTCGTCCCACTCGCCCTGCGGGACCTCATACGGCTCGCGCACGATGCCCCTGCACGACGCCCAAGCATCAGCAATCTTGTCAGCGCCGCGCGCGTTACCGTGGATTAGCACCGTGAAGAACTTTTCGGTGTGCAGTCGATCCAGGACGCTGATCATCAGTCCTGCATCGTCGAAGTCGCGACCGCCACAGACCAGAACTCTCATCTTCCCTGCCCATGGAATTCGCAATGTCCGTATAAATGTTAGGGGACCGAAGCGCACGGCTTGCGAGCGCGATCTCCACTTAATTCTGATGTCGCAGCCCCGCTTCCCGCCGCCCTGGTCCGCCGAAGTAACGCCCGAACTGTTTCACATCGTTCGGGACGGTCAGACCGGCCTTTATCGGGTTTCCGTACTACCCGATCGCGCCGCGGGTCCAGTTGTCTCAACGATTCGAGTCAGCACAACCTTGGACAGATAAGCTACAATTTCACGTAGCCGCCTGTTTTCTTCGCTGAGTTCTTCAAGTTGGTTTTGAATCTTGTTCTTGGGCTTAGGCTTGCGTCCCATAAGTGGATCTCCACTCGAAATGGATCTCCCACTCGGTCTAGCTCACCCCAAGCCGAATCGGATTCGCTTGGAATCGTCAGTCGGAGTTGAGGCGCAAATATGGAGCCAGTGCACAAAGTCGCACGATAGGCGACCGGAACAAAACACATCGTGCACGCGTGAATTTTAAAAGCGAGATGCCGCTCATGTCCGCTTTGGGTCAAAAGCGGACATTGCATCACGCCCGTCCGATGTCCGCTTTACCCCCGAAAGCGGACATTCGGTCGCCCTTTCGGCAGCACGGACGTGGACGTGCGCGTTGCGCTCTCTAGACTTGGGTCGTCAGCCTCACTAGGCTTTCAGTTCTCACGCTCTAACTTCAAAAGTCCTGCCGGTTCTCGGCTTCGGACACGCACAGCGGGAGAGAATCCCATGCCTTTCATCGACGGGCGCACGATTCCGGAAGTCCTAATGCGGCCCGGTATCCATGGACGATTTCTCGCCCACAAGGAGCTCGGCGCAAACACTGTTAGCTTGCTCATGAATAGGGCCGACCCTGGCGCTGCGGTGCCTCTTCATACGCACCAAGTGGAAGAGACCGTCGTAATGTTTGAAGGCAGGATCTGGGTGCAGCTCGGCGATGAACGCCGAGTCATCGGTCCTAACG
>JBKPIZ010000041.1:0-2579 GCA_046730495.1 Pseudomonadota bacterium | reverse complement strand
TTGTAGCGCCGCATCTGGCGATCGACGGTGAGCGACTGGCTCTGGACGCCGGCGACGGAGCAGAGCACCAGGATCGCGCCGTCGAGGACGCGCAGCGACCGCTCGACCTCGATCGTGAAGTCGACGTGCCCGGGCGTGTCGATGATGTTCAGGCGCTTGCCGTTCCAGAACGCGGTAGTCGCAGCGGAGGTGATGGTGATGCCGCGCTCCTGCTCCTGCTCCATCCAGTCCATCGTCGCGGCACCTTCGTGCACTTCGCCGATCTTGTGGCTCTTGCCGGTGTAGTAGAGGATCCGCTCGGTCGTGGTGGTCTTCCCGGCATCGATGTGGGCCATGATGCCGAAATTGCGGTAGTCCTCGATCGGGTGGCTGCGGGGCATGGGGGATCAATCCTTCGCTGTCGCCGGGTTCACCAGCGATAGTGCGAGAACGCCCGATTGGCTTCGGCCATCCGGTGCGTGTCTTCGCGCTTCTTTACGGCGTTCCCCCTGTTATTGGACGCATCGAGCAGCTCCGCCGAGAGCCGCTCCGTCATTGTCTTTTCATTGCGTTCGCGCGCCGCGGAAATGATCCAGCGGATGCCAAGCGCCTGGCGCCGCGAGGTGCGCACCTCGACCGGTACCTGATAGGTGGCGCCGCCGACGCGGCGCGAGCGCACCTCGATCGAAGGCATCACATTGTCGAGCGCCTGCTCGAATACGGCGATCGGATTCTGCCGGGTCTTGCCTTCGATGATGTCGAACGCGCCATAGACAATATTCTCCGCCACCGACTTCTTGCCGGCATGCATCACCGAATTCATGAATTTGGTGACGACGACGTTGCCGAATTTGGGATCCGGCTGGATGTCGCGTTTATCGGCCCTATGTCGGCGGGACATTTCGTTACTTCCTTCGTCTCACGTTCCTTCAAGAACGCAAAACGACCCATTACTTGGGTCGCTTTGCTCCGTATTTCGATCGCCGCTGCTTGCGGTTTTTCACGCCTTGCGTATCGAGCACACCGCGCAGGATGTGGTAGCGCACGCCGGGCAGATCCTTCACGCGGCCGCCGCGGATCATCACCACCGAGTGCTCCTGCAGATTGTGGCCCTCGCCGGGAATGTAGCCAATCACTTCGAAGCCGTTGGTCAGCCGCACCTTGGCGACTTTGCGCAGCGCCGAGTTCGGCTTCTTCGGCGTCGTGGTGTAGACGCGGGTGCAGACGCCGCGCTTTTGCGGAGACTGCTGCAACGCCGGCACCTTCTTCTTCGCGTGCTGCGTCACGCGCGGCTTGCGAACGAGCTGGTTAATGGTCGGCATCTGTCGTCTTCACTCCAATGAGGGCTCGCGCCCATTGCGCCGCTGACGCGAATCCATCCGCGCAAAACCAAACCGCGCCCTCCGCTTCCCGGGGCGGAGCGGCGCTTGGCCTTGGCAGAGGACCGCGCGGCGGCGCGGTCATGCACCGATGATCTGACCTTCCGAAGTCAGAGGCAGCGTTTGAGCTTCCTTCGTTGAGGCGTCGCACCGCGGCCGACGAGCTTAGAAAGTAAATTACTTTCAAAAGCTTATGGAGCCTGGCAGGCCGTTCCGACTGGCGAAGCTCACCGCCTGCCGAAAAGTGGGGGGTATGTATCGGCGCTACCGCCCCAAGTCAAGCCGATATGGGCATAAAAGCGCGATGGCGCAAGCATTTCCGGCCCCTGCGCCGAGGTCGAAGGCGAGCCCCGGCGGTTTTGCCGCCGTTTCGGCTTGGCGCCGCGAGCGCGCGCTTCTCTGCGTTATGCCGTCTCTAAGCCCTTGGCGCGCATGAGCTGTTTTGCCCGCTCGCCACGCATGAAGGCAAGAAAAGCCGTCGCCGCTTGCGCATCGGGCGCGCGTGACGACAGTCCGGCAGCATAGAAAATGACATTTTGCAATTCTGCCGGCAGCGGGCCGACCAATTCTGCGCCCGCAATCGGCAGAATGGCGATGATCTGCTGCATGCCGAGCTCGGCCTCCCCGCGCGCGACGAGTTCGGCCACCGGACCGCTGGTGAGCTTGATCTTGGCCGCGACCGCCGCGGCGATCCCGAGCTTGGCCAAAAGATCCGCAACATAGGCCCCACTCGGGCCGTCGCTATAGGCAATGGAGCGTGCTTGCAGGAGCGCGTGCCGCAATGCCGCGACGCTGCCAATACCGGGCTTCGCCGCGCCGGTCCGAACCGCGAGACCGACTGTCGAGCGCGCCATATCGGCCGCGCTATCGGGAACGATCGCGCCGAGTGCGATCAAATCGTCAAGTTCAGGCCGCGGCAAAATCGCAAGGTCGAAGACAGCACCGTCCTCAATCGCGCGCTTTAAGGCCGAGCTGAGCCGAAACTCGACTTCCACCTTGCTCCCATGCTTGCGCTCGAACAGCGGGCACCAGCTCGCGCAGCAGCGGCCGCATCGCGCCGCCGCTGAGGATTTTGAGGGGCTTTGGTGGGGACATGACTTGCCGACTCAATTTTTATGACATTTCCCGGGCGCAGCGCAGCCATAAGCGCGTTTACGCGCGTCTTTGACGCACAATGGCGCAAGTGCAGTGATGCGCTGCAGAACCGGGATCGTCTCACAC
>JBKPIZ010000040.1:0-14413 GCA_046730495.1 Pseudomonadota bacterium | reverse complement strand
GGGTGCAGGACCTGGTGCAGAAGGAAGGCCCGAACATTCTGCGCTGCAAAGGCATTCTCGCTTTCAAAGACGACGATGCGCGCTTTGTCTTTCAGGGCGTGCACATGATTCTCGACGGCGACCATCAGCGGCCATGGCAAGCGGGCGAGACGCGCGACAGTCGGATCGTGTTCATTGGTCGCAACCTGCCCGGCAAGATGATCACCGAGGGCTTCGAAAGCTGTATCGCGAAATAGCGTAGAGCCAAGATCGATGGCCGCGAGCGGCAGCGATATAGTTTCGGTTGTCGAACGCACCCGCCCGATTAGCGTCGACGGCGCCATTGTCGCTGCGCATTTTCTCGGCCACACCGCCGTATTTGTTCTTGGCGAAGAGGCGCTCGTGCTGGCGCCGCCGGATGGAGAGTCGCGCCGGGTCGCCGCCCACGCCGGGGCTATTCTCGATACGGCGGCCGACGACGGGCGCGTCGTTACCGCAGGCGACGATGGCAAAATCGTCGCCACTGACGGCGAGGGCGCAAGCAAAGTCTTGGCAAGCGACCCGAAACACCGCTGGATCGACCATGTCGCACTCGGACCGGATGGTGTCGTCGCCTGGTCCGCCGGCAAGACTGCCTATGTGCAAGCGAAGGATTTGCGTGCCTTCGAGGCGCCATCCACGGTCGGCGGGCTCGCATTTTTCCCCAAAGGTTTGCGGCTTGCGATCGCCCATTACAACGGCGCCACGGCCTGGTTTCCCAATGCCGCCGGCGCAGCGCCAGAAAAGCTGGAATGGAAGGGCTCGCATCTTGGCGCGACGGTGAGCCCCGACGGCCGCTTCCTGGTGACCACGATGCAGGAGCCGATGCTGCATGGTTGGCGCCTCACCGATCACCAGCACATGCGCATGTCGGGCTATGCGGCGCGGGTCATGTCGCTGTCCTGGAGCGCGGGCGGTCATTGGCTCGCCACCGCCGGTGCGAGCCAGCTCGTGCTGTGGCCGTTCCAGAGCAAGGACGGCCCGATGGGCAAGACCCCTCGCCTGCTGACGCCATCCGGCCACCGCATCGACATTGTCGCCTGCCATCCCCGCACCGACGTCGTCGCCGCGGGCTACAACAACGGCCTCGTCCTCTTGGCGCGCATCGAAGACGGCGCCGAGATCCTGGCCAAGAAACCGGCCGAGGCGCCGGTCACGGCGCTGGCCTGGAGCGGCGACGGTCGCCTGCTCGCCTGGGGCACCGAAAGCGGCGAAGCCGGCATCGTCAATCTCGGCTGAGCGTCGAACAGCCGGAACTGGCGCGTCGCGCCATTCGTTATTCCACGATGAAAACGATCATTGCGTGTTCCGCCATCGTGCTGGCGCTCACGGCTGTGGACGTGTCGGCGGCGTGCGCCCAAAACCCAAGCACCGGGCAAAAACCCTGTGCCCAACCGGGCGATCCGTCAAAGACGCTGAGCGAGAACTTTGACCAGGGCGGCGGCGTGATCTGCCCGCCTGACGTCGATCCGGGCATCAAAGCGCCGGCGCCGGACACCGGCAAAATGCCGGTGATCCCGCCGCCCGGTAGCCCGGGCGGCGATCCCAAAGTTCAGCCGAAATGAAAACCTCTCCCCGCTGTGCGGGGAGAAGAAGACGCGGGTCAGATCACGTACTGCCGCAGCGGTGGATAGCCGTTGAAGCCGACCGAGGAATAGGTCGCGGTATAGGCGCCGGCCGCCTCGATCAGGACTTTGTCGCCGATCGCGAGCGACACGGGCAGCGGATACGGCGTCTTCTCGTAAAGCACGTCGACCGAGTCGCAGGTCGGGCCGGCGATGATGCACGGCGCGGTCTCGTCGCGATCGTGCGTCGTGCGGATCGGATAGCGGATCGACTCGCCGATGGTCTCGGCAAGGCCATGGAACTTGCCGATGTCGAGATAGACCCAGCGGACTTCGTCTTCCGGGTTGCGCTTGGCGATCAACACCACTTCCGCCTCGATGATGCCGGCATTGCCGACCAGGCCGCGGCCGGGCTCGACGAAGGTGTTCGGCAGATCGTTGCCGAAATGCTTGCGCAGCGCTTTGAAGATCGCCTTGCCGTAGGATTCGAGCTTCGGCGTCCGGCGCACATAGCGCGCCGGAAAGCCGCCGCCGAGATTGACAATGGAAAGCGAAATGCCGCGCTCGGCGCAGGTCCGGAAGATCGCCGCGGTTGACGCCAGCGCCCGGTCCCAGGCTTGGACATTGTGCTGTTGCGAGCCGACATGGAAGGAGATGCCGTATGGCACGAGCCCGTTTTTGTGGGCCAGTTCCAAAACATCGGCAGCGTAGGCTGGCTCGCAGCCGAATTTGCGCGACAGCGGCCATTCGGCGCCCGAGCCGTCGCAATGAATGCGGCAGATGACCCGGCTGCCCGGCGCGGCGCGGGCGACTTTCTCGACCTCGGCCTCGCAATCGACCGCGAACAGGGTCACGCCAAGCTGGAACGCCTCGGCGATCTCGCGCTCTTTCTTGATCGTATTGCCGTAGGAGATGCGGTCGGCGGTAGCGCCGGCCGCGAGCGCCGCGTGGGTCTCGGCGATCGAGGCCACGTCGAAGCAGCAGCCGAGCTCGGCCAATAGTTTGAGGATTTCCGGCGCCGGATTGGCCTTCACCGCGTAATAGACCTTGGTGTCCGGCAGCGCTTTGGCAAAGTTCTGATAGTTCTCACGCACAACGTCGAGATCGACGACGAGGCAGGGTCCGATATCGGTACGTTGTTTGAGGAATTCGCGGATGCGTGCAGTCATTTCACCCAGCTCCTAATCCGACTGGCGGCGTAGCCGCCGAGATCAACCTCCTGCGACGCTGACAGCGCTACGCATCACGCGGAGCATCTGCGTCGCCGTGTTTGCTGCCTCGGTCCGGATTAGGGGAAGCCCCGTTCCGCACTGTTGGCAAAGATGGACAAGCCCTTTCGGTGTCCCCGGCATTCGCGCCGGCAGTAACCAAAAAAGCCCTTCCGTCGTTGCTTTAAGCCGCGTCGCCCGTGGAGAGCGGGCATCGCCGGTTCGCCTCCGGCTGCCGGTCGCGGGAGCAAGGAAGTAGTGTTCTCTTCCTTAGGCGGCTGTCCGGCCTCTTGTCCGGATGCCCACCGACCGACACACGGCCACAGGCACGTGCGAAATTGGGCAAACCCGAAATAAGCGATTTAGTTCGCTCGTGCAACCCTTTTTCTTTTAATGAAGTGTAAAAGACCGTCGCGGCTGTGCACGATGACGGCGAGCGCGCGGAGTCAGTCCGCCGTGAACGGCTCGACGCGGTGCGCCGCGCGCACGAATTGCACCATCACCGCGACGCCGCACAGCATGAACAGGCCGTCGAGCACGCGCGCGCCGAGCGTGCCGAGCGCGAACAGGTTGGCGATCGCCCAGCTGCCGGCAAACGCCGCGCCGAACACTTCGGCGCTGATCAGGATCGCGGCGCTGACCACGGTGAGGACGTTCTGCCAGACGATGCGGCGGCGGCGCGGGGGTGATTGCTCGTTCATCGCGGCAGGGAGTTAGCCCGATCCGACGGGCACTTCAAGGCTTGGCTTTGGGTTCACGCCGCATCGCGCGCGGCTTTGCCCAGTAGCCCTGCCTCGACGAGGGCTAAGCGAATGCGGTCGATCTCGGCGCGGCCGAGCTTGACCAGCGGCGGCCGCACCACCGCCCGCGGCAGGCGCCCGAGCAGGACCAGAGCCTCCTTCATGCGGTTGTGCATGTCGGCCCAGGGCTCGGCATAGAACACGCGTGCGAGCGGATAGATGCGGTCGTTGAGCCGCCGCGCCTCGGCCAGATCGTTGCGCGCCACCGCGTGGAACAGCGCCGCCTGCAGGTCGGCGATCACGCTGCCGCTGCCCGAGAGCACGCCGTTGCAGCCCAGCACCAGCGAAGTGCGTGGTCAGGACACTCACCGGACGCTTGAGGGCCTGCAGCGTGCGGACGTGTATCTCGTGCTGCTGGACATTGCCCGCCCAGTCCTTGATCGCCCGGATGGTCGGCACCGCCTCGATCATCTGCAACAGCGTGTCGCGCGGGTAGCCCTGGCCGGTCGCCAGCGGATATTGGAAAACGATCAGCGGCAGGCTGGTGGCGTCGGCAATGCGCTTGAAGTGCTCGACCGCCATGGCCGGGCTCTGGCCGAGCGTAAACGGCGCCGGCGGGAAAACGAGCAGCGCCGATGCTCCACCCGCTTCCGCCATGCGCGCGATGCGGGCGGCCTTGATGCTGCCGTCGGCCCATATGCCGTTGACGAGCGGCAGACGCCCACCGACTTCGTCCTGAGCGATCTCAAGCACGCGACGCTGTTCGTCGAAGCTGCACGAGGCAACCTCGGTCGAATGGGCATTAACCGTAATGGCCGAAAGCCCTTCGGCGGCGGCAACGTCGGCGAGGTGCTTGCGGAAGCTCTTTTCGTCGATCGTCAGGTCATCGGCGAACGGCAGCAGGACGGCGGGGATCACGCCGTGCGGCGTGTATTGGGCATGGCGGGACATTTGAGCTCTCCTCACGAACGTCCTGACACAAACGATCTAGCGCGGCAGATTTTAAGGTCCTAAATCGGGACACAACCTGTTCACCGTCCCTATATCATGCCTGCTGCCGCCTTTGCTAAGACCCCCGCCGATGCCCCAAGCCCCTGCCTTCCTCGATAATAATCCCACCGCCCCAGCGACCGCGCTGGGCGACAATCCGCTGCTAGAGGACTGGACCGCCGCCGGCGGGGTGCCACCGTTCTCCCGCATTCGGGCCGAGCACTTCCTGCCGGCTTACGCGCACGCGCTCGCCGAGCACACGGCGGAGATCGTTGCCATTGCCGGCGCAGCGGAGCCGCCGACATTCGCCAATACGATTGCCGCGCTGGAGCAGAGTGGTCGCACGCTCGAGCGCATCGACAACGTGTTTTCCCTCCTTGCCGGTGCTCATACCGACGATGCCCTGATGGAGGTTGAACGGGTGATGGCGCCGCAGATCGCGCGGCATTGGAACCGGATTCACACCAATGCCGACCTGTTCCGGCGCATCGACGCCGTGATGCGCTCGGCCGGGCGTCTCGGCCTGGACCCCGAACAGGCGCGGGTGATCGAGCGTTATCACACCAGCTTTCACCGCGCCGGCGCGGCGCTCGACGAGACGGCCAAGCGGCAGCTTGGCGAAATCATGGAGCGGCTGGCGGCGCTCGGCACTGCGTTCAGCCAGAACGTGCTTACCGACGAGCAGGCGTTCATGCTGCGGCTCGAAAGCGAAGCCGAGCTTGCCGGACTGCCCACTTCCACCCGCGAGACCTTGCGGTCGGAGGCGACCGCGCGCGGCATTGACGGTTACGCGGTGACACTGTCGCGCTCCACGGTTGAGCCGTTCCTGCAATTTTCGGATCGCCGCGATCTGCGCGAAAAGGTGTTTCGCGGCTTCGTCACGCGCGGCGACAACGGCGGCTCGACCGACAATAAAGCGATCATCGCCGAGATGGTTCGGCTGCGCGCCGAACGCGCGCGGCTCCTCGGCTATGCGGATTTCGCCCATTATCGGCTCGACGACGCCATGGCGAAGACGCCCGAGGCGGTGCGCGATCTGCTTGGCGCAGTCTGGCGGCCGGCGCGCGCCAGAGCGGCTCTGGACCGCGACGCGATGCAAGCGCTGATCCAGGAAGACGGCGGCAATTTCAAGCTTGAGCCTTGGGACTGGCGCTACTACGCCGAAAAGCTCCGCCGGCGCGTGTGCGATTTCGACGAGACCGCCGTCAAGCCATATCTCAGCCTCGATCGCATGATCGATGCGGCGTTCTACACGGCCGGTCGCCTGTTCGGCTTGAAGTTCACGCCTTGCCCGGACGCCGCGGCATGGCATCGCGACGTGCGGGCGTGGCAGGTATCCGGCCCTGACGGCAAAGAGATCGGTCTGTTCTTCGGCGACTACTTCGCGCGGGCCTCAAAGCGCAGCGGCGCCTGGATGACGTCGCTCCGCGACCAGCACAAGCTCGGCGGCGATATCACGCCCCTGATCGTCAATGTCTGCAATTTTGCCAAGGCGCCCACCGGCGAGGCGACGCTGTTGAGCTTTGAGGATGCGCGCACGCTATTCCACGAATTCGGCCATGCGCTGCACGGCCTGCTTTCGTCGGTTACTTACCCGATGATTGCCGGCACCAATGTCGCGGTCGATTTCGTCGAACTGCCGTCGCAGCTGTTCGAGCATTGGCTGGAGCAGCCGGAACTGTTGCGGCGCTTCGCGCTGCATTACCAGACCGGCGCGCCGATGCCGGAGCAATTGCTGGCCCGGCTCGTCGCCGCGCGTAATTTCAATAAAGGTTTCGCCACGCTCGAATACATTGCTTGCGCCGAGACCGACCTCGATTTGCATGCCCTGCCGCCGCCCAATCCCGGCGATCCACCGCTCGACGCGCGGGCGGTCGAGGCAGCAAGCCTCGCCCGCATCGGCATGCCGAACGAAATCGTGATGCGGCATCGCTTGCCGCACTTTGCCCATATCTTCGCGGGCGGCGCCTACGCCGCCGGCTATTACAGCTATATGTGGTCCGAAGTGCTCGACGCCGACGCGTTTGCCGCCTTCGAAGAGACCGGCGACATTTTCGACTCCGCAACCGCGAAACGGCTGCGCGATTTCGTCTATGCCGCCGGCGGTCGGCAAGACCCGGCCGAAGCCTACAAGGCCTTCCGCGGGCGGCTACCGACCGCGGACGCGCTCCTGCGTAAACGCGGCTTTGCCGCGCCTGCCGCTGCAGTGAATTGAAATCGTGGCCAATCCAATGAGCTTGCACAGCGCCGGGCACCGCCGCGGTGTCGTCTGCGCGCCCCATTTTGCGACGGTCGAAGCCGGCCGCTCAATCCTCGCCGAGGGCGGCAATGCGATCGAAGCCATGCTCGCGATGGCGGCATCGATCGCCGCCGTCTATCCGCATATGAATCATCTCGGCGGCGACGGCTTTTGGATCATCCGCGAGCCGTCAGGGCGGGTCCGCGCCATCATGGCGGCGGGTCCGGCGGCGCTAGCCGCCAAGCCCGAACTTTATCGCGACTACGAGGCGATGCCGACCCGCGGCCCGCTCGCGGCGCTTACCGTGCCCGCCGCGGTCGCCGGCTGGATACTCACCCACCAAGCGGCGCGGGCGCGCGGCGGAAAATTGCCGCTCAAGGTTCTGCTCGCGCCCGCGATCGCGCAGGCGCGCAACGGCTATGCGGTCACGCGCAGTCAGAAACGATTGACCGAGGAACAGTTCAGCGGGCTCAAAGACGTACCCGGTTTCGCCGCACAATTTCTGGTCGACGGTAAGATTCCGGAAGTCGGCACGATGCTCAAGCAGGAGGCATTCGCCGCCACGCTTGAACATCTGACCCACGCCGGCCTCGAGGATTTCTACCGCGGCGACGTCGGACGCGAGACCGCCGCCGATCTCGAACGCATCGGTAGCCCGGTGTCGCGAACCGACTTGGAGCGCTATCGGGCGACGCTTACCGAACCGCTGCGCGTGAGCCTGGCGTCGGGAACGCTGTTCAACACCGACGCGCCGACCCAAGGCGCGGTCTCGCTGATGATCCTCGCTTTGTTCGCGCGCCTTGGCGTGCGCGAGGCCGAAGGCTTCGATCACATTCACGGCCTGGTCGAGGCGACCAAGCGCGCGCTGCGGATGCGCGACCGGCTGATCACCGATCCGAATTATCTCTCCTATTCGCTGCAGCGTGTGCTTGAAGAGCGCTACCTCGCCGGCGAAGCGATGAAGATCGATCGCCGCAAGGCCGCGCCCTGGCCGCTCGCGCCGAATGCCGGCGACACGATCTGGATGGGCGCGGCCGATACGTCCGGTCTCGTTGTTTCCTATATCCAATCGCTCTATTGGGAATTCGGCTCCGGCTGCGTGCTGCCGCGCACGGGATTGTTGATGCAGAACCGCGGCTCGAGCTTTTCGCTTCAGCCCGGCGCGCTCAACTACCTCAGCCCCGGCCGGCTGCCGTTCCACACGCTCAATCCGGCGCTCGCCGTGCTCAGTGACGGGCGCATCATGGCCTATGGCTGCATGGGTGGTGACGGTCAGCCACAGACGCAAAGCGCCGTCTTCAGTCGCCATGTGGATTTCCGCGAGCCTTTGCCGGAAGCGATCGACCGGCCGCGCTGGGTGCTGGGCCGCACCTGGGGCGCGGCGCGCACCTCACTGCGTCTCGAGCCGCGCTTCGACGAAAGCGTCGTCGCGGCGCTCGCCGCGGCCGGCCACGACGTCGAACTGCTCACCGAGCCGCACTCCGATGTCATGGGCCATGCCGGCGCTGTGGTGCTGCACCCGGACGGTACGTGCGAAGGCGCCCACGACCCGCGCGCCGACGGCGGCGCGGCGGGGATATAGACGCTGGCTCGGCATTACCCTTTGCGCTTCTTCGCCGCCGCCCGGGCGTCGGCGATGATCTGCTTGAACACCTTCATCTCGACCACGCCCGGCACGCGGAAGAACCCGACGATGAAGCCGGGCGTGCCCTGAAAGCCAAAGGCATCGGCCTGCCTATCGTTGCGGGTCAATACGTCATCGATAGTCTTCTGATGCGCCCCCAAGTCCTGCTTGGCCTTTTCGACATCGACGCCGGCCTTGGTCAGAAGCTCTGAAATATTGGCGTCACTCAATTTCTCCTTGGCGCCGATCAACGCGTCGTGCGCCTCCCGATATTTATTCTGATATTTCGTCGCCAGCGCCAATTGCGCAGCCGACCGTGAAACCGCGCCGAAGATCGGCCAGTCCTTGAGCACCAGCCGGATTTTGCCATCCTCGCGCACGACCTGCGCGATGTCCGGAGCGAGCTTTTTGCAATACGGGCACTGGTAATCGAAATATTCGACCACGGTCAGGTCGCCGTTCGGATTGCCGAGCACAGGAATTTCCGGATCGCGCAGCACTGCGTCGCGGCTGAGTGTGTCGTCAAAGCCTTCGCCGAGCGCCACCGCCGAGAGTGCGCCGACGGCGACGGCGATGACGCAAACACGAATGATCGAAAATGCTCTATGCATTGAAATAATCCCTGGCAGTTGGATTTCGGGTGAGCGAGCTGACGCGGGTCGTTACTGCATCGGACTCAAGCCGAGCTTGTCGAGCAGCACGCGATCGCGATCGCGCTCCGGATTTGCCGTGGTGAGAAGCTTCGGGCCGTAGAAGATCGAATTGGCGCCGGCGAGGAAGCAGAGCGCCTGCGTCTGTTCGCTCATGTCTTCGCGCCCGGCGGAGAGCCGCACCACCGAACGCGGCATGGTGATGCGGGCGACGGCGATGGTGCGCACGAATTCGAACGGATCGAGCGGCGGTTGGTCGGCGAGCGGGGTGCCGGCGACGCGCACCAGCATGTTGATCGGCACCGATTCCGGATGCACCGGCAAAGCGGCGAGCGTGGCGATCATGCCGATGCGGTCGGCACGGCTCTCGCCCATGCCGACAATGCCGCCGCAGCAGACATGAATACCGGCGTCGCGCACATGGCCGAGCGTCTCCAGCCGATCCTGGTAGACGCGCGTGGTGATGATCTCGCCGTAGAATTCCGGTGAAGTGTCGAGATTGTGGTTGTAATAATCAAGACCCGCGCGCTTGAGCGCGTGCGCTTGCGCCGCGCTCAGCATGCCGAGCGTGGCGCAGGTCTCGAGCCCCAGTGCCTTGACCGCTCCGACCATCTCACACACCTGCTCAAGATCGCGGTCCTTGGGCGAACGCCAGGCCGCGCCCATGCAGAAGCGGCTCGCGCCGGCACTCTTGGCGGCGCGCGCTTCGGCGAGCACGGCGTGGAGCGCCATGAGCTTCTCGGCATTCACGCCGGTGTCGTAACGCGCGCTCTGCGGGCAATAGGCGCAATCTTCCGGGCAGCCGCCGGTCTTGATCGACAGCAGCGTCGAAATCTGCACCTCGGCCGGATCGAAATATTGGCGATGGATGCTTTGCGCGCGAAACAGCAATTCGGGAAACGGCAGGTCGAACAAGCCGCCGATCTCGGCGCGGGTCCAATCGTGGCGGACGCGGCAAAGGCCCGACTGGGTTGAGGAATCGTCGGCGGCAAGTGACATGGTCACGATGTGGGTTACGAACCTGGGGAGACTGTATAGCTCGGATCGCGCGCCGGTGAAACCGGACGGCTGACCGGGCTGGCGGGCCGCCGCGGTTCATATCACAATGACGGCGCCATGAAGTTGCGGACACCTCACTTTGTATTGATCGTCGCGCTGGCCGCGATTGGGCTTGCCCGGGCGGCTCTCGCGCAGGACTGGCCGACCCGCCCGGTGCTGGTCATCAGCCCGTTCACCGCCGGCAGCGCTAACGACATCGTGGCGCGGCTCGTGTTCGATCAGGTCGGCCAGCAGATCGGGCAGGCATTCGTCGTCGAGAACCGGTCCGGCGGCGGCGGCGTTGTCGGCGTCGCCTCGGTGGTTCACGCCGAACCGGACGGCTACACGCTGCTCTTGAGTTCTGCCTCGATGAGTTCGGCGGTCATTTTGCACCGCTCGCTGCCTTACGACGAATTGCGCGACCTCGAACCGATCGCAATGCTCGGCGCGCAGCCGAGCGTGCTCGTCGCGGCGCCCGGCAAAGGCTTCAAAACCGTGGCCGAACTTGTGGCCGCCGCCAAAGCAAAGCCCGGCGAGCTCAATTTTGCCTCGGCCGGGATCGGCTCCGCCTCGCATATTGCCGACGAGCGTTTTCGCCTCGCCGCCGGCCTGCAGGTGACGCACATTCCCTATCGCGGCCCGGTCGAGGCACTGACCGACTTGGTGACAGGGCGGATCGATTTCTATTTCCTGCCGATCGCGCCGGCGCTGCCACTGATCAAGCAAGGTCAGGTGATCGCGCTTGCGGTTTCGACGCCGAAGCGCGTGGAGTTGCTGGCTGACGTCCCGACCATTGCCGAAGCCGGCTATCCCAATGCCGAATACCTGTTTTGGGGCGGCGTCTCCGCGCCGGCTGGGATCTCGCCGATGATCGTCGCGGCGCTCAATCGCGAGATCAACACGGCGCTGCTGACGCCGTCGATCCGGGAAAAATTACAAACGCTCGGCGTCGAGCCGATGCCGATGACGCCGGATCAGTTCGGGAAATTCTTCGCCGACGACGTGGCGGCCATGATACAGCTCGCCAAGGACGCCAATATCGCGCCGATGGACTAGCGCATGATCCCGAAAAGTGGAAACCGGTTTTCGGACAAGATCATGCGCAAACAAGTTGTTAGGGACGCACAGTAGTTCAACTTAATCGGATCGCGCTTTAAAGCGTAAGAGACAAAGCGATTTCGACAAGGATCAGCGCGCCATGGCCGAGAAGTCCGGCAAGAAACAAAAGTCAGACAAGCCACCCGATCGCCTCTCCAATGACCCGGGAAGCCCGTTTTACGACGGCGAGACGCTCAAGCGCGATGTCGGCATACGCTTCAAGGGCGTCGAGAAGACCAATGTCAGCGAATATTGCGTCAGCGAGGGCTGGGTTCGCGTCGAGGTCGGCAAGACCAAGGATCGCTACGGCAATCCGCTGACAATCAAGCTCACGGGACCGGTCGAGGCGTATTTTAAGGCCGAGAAAAAGAGCTGAGGTCGGTGGCGCAATCTCCCGCTCGTCCCCGCGAAAGCGGGGACCCAGCGCACATCTAATATTTCACGAGACTGGATTCCCGCTTACGCGGGAATGAGCGGAATTAGCCGTGCCGTCGTCCTACTCCGCCGCCACCTTCGTCGCCGGATCGACGGCCTCGACGCGCGCGGCGCAATATTTGAATTCCGGGATCTTACCGAACGGATCGAGCGCCGGATTGGTGAGAATGTTGGCCGCCGCCTCGACATAGGCAAACGGAATAAAGACCACCCCATCGGGGATGGCGTCGTCCTGACGCGCGGCCAATTCGACGACGCCGCGGCGCGTCGCGACTCGGATCGGATCGCCCGGCTTGATGCCGAGCTTGGCGATGGTGCCGCGCGACACCGAAGCGACCGCGCTCGGCTCCAGCGCATCGAGGGTTGAGGCGCGGCGCGTCATGGCGCCGGTATGCCAGTGTTCGAGCTGGCGGCCGGTGGTGAGGATGAACGGATATTCCTCGTTCGGCGTCTCGTCGGGCGGTTGCAGCTTGGCCGCGACCAGCTTGCCGAAGCCGCCCGGCCGCGGGAAACCTTTATCGAACACCACGTCGCGGCCCGGCTGGTCCGGCGCGTCGGCCGGATAAGTGACTGCGCTCTCGCGGTGCACGCGCTCCCACGAAATATTGTCCAGCGACGGCATCAGCGATGCCATCTCGGTGTAGATTTCGTCCGGCCCGCGGTAATTCCACGGCAGTCCAATGCGGCGTCCGAGTTCCTGAATGAGCCACCAGTCATGGCGGGTGTCGCCCGGCAGCGGCAGCGCCTGGTGGCCCATCTGCACCTGGCGATTGGTGTTCGTGACGGTGCCATCCTTTTCCGGCCAGGCCGATGCCGGCAGCACGACGTCGGCATAAACCGCGGTCTCGGTGAGGAACAGATCCTGCACCACGAGATGCTCCAGATGCGCGAGCGCTTGGCGCGCATGATTGAGATCCGGATCCGACATCGCAGGATTTTCACCCATGATGTACATGCCCTTGATCACGTCGGCGTGGACCGCATCCATGATCTCGACGACGGTGAGGCCCTTCTTCGGATCAAGCTTGGTGCCCCAGGCGGCCTCGTAACGGCCGCGGATTTGCGGGTCCTCGACCGACTTGTAATCCGGGAAGAACATCGGAATGAGACCGGCGTCGGAAGCGCCTTGCACATTGTTCTGCCCGCGCAACGGATGCAGCCCCGTGCCCGGCCGGCCAATCTGGCCGGTTATCAGCGACAGCGCGATCAGGCAGCGCGCATTGTCGGTGCCGTGGGTATGCTGGGAGATGCCCATGCCCCAGAAGATGATCGCCGCCTTGGCGCGGGCGAACTTGCGCGCCACGGTGCGGATGATGTCGGCCTCGACGCCGCAGATCGGGGCCATTTCCTCTGGCGTGTAATCTTTGATGCTGTCGGCAAATTGTTTGAAGCCCTCGACGTAAGTCTGAATATATTGCTCGTCGTAAAGTTTCTCGGCGACGATTGTGTTGAGCATGCCGTTGAGCAAAGCCACGTCGGTGCCGGACTTGAATTGCAGCATGTGATGGGCGTGGCGCTTGAGCGCCTGCCCGCGCGGATCGGCGACGATCAGCGTCGCGCCGCGCTTGGCCGCCTGCTTGAAATAGGTGGCGGCAACGGGATGATTTTCGGTCGGGTTCGCCCCGATCACGAAAATAACTTCTGAATTCTTGCACTCGTTGAAAGTCGCCGACACGGCGCCCGAGCCGATCCCCTCCATTAACGCGGCGACCGAGGACGCGTGGCACAGCCGCGTGCAATGATCGACATTGTTGGTGCCAAAGCCGGTGCGGACGAGCTTCTGGAACAAGTAAGCTTCCTCGTTGGATCCTTTGGCCGAACCGAAACCGGCGAGCGCCCGCGGACCGTCGCGGTCGCGGATTTTCTTCAAGCCGGCGGCGGCGCAATCGAGCGCTTCCTCCCAGCTTGCCTCGCGAAAATGCGTCCACGGATTCGACGGGTCGATCTCCTCGTGCGGGATCTTCGGCACGCCGTCTTTGCGGATCATCGGCTTTAAAAGCCGCTGCGGATTGTGGACATAGTCGAAGCCGAAGCGGCCCTTCACGCACAGCCGGTTCTCGTTGGCCGGCCCGTCGCGGCCGGTAACGTGAAGCAGCTTGTCGTCCTTGATGTGATAAGTGAGCTGGCAGCCGACGCCGCAATAGGGACAGACGCTGTCGACCGTGCGGTCCGCTTTCCCGGTAAAGACATTGCGCGCGTCGACCAGCGTCGCCGGCATCAGCGCGCCGGTCGGACAAGCCTGCACGCATTCGCCGCAGGCGACGCAAGTCGAGGCGCCCATCGGGTCGTCGAAATCGAACACAATTTTCTCGCCGTGGCCGCGGCCGGCCATGCCGATCACGTCATTGACCTGAACCTCGCGGCAGGCGCGCACACACAAGTTGCAGTGGATACAAGCGTCGAGGTTGACCGCCATCGCCGGGTGCGAACGATCGGGCGCGGGCGTTTCACGACGCGGAAAACGGCCCTGCCCAATTTCAAGCCGGGTCGCGACCTTCCACAGCTCGGAATCCGGATCGTGCGCCACCTCGCGCGCCGGCTGATCGGTGAGCAGAAGTTCGGCGACCATTTTTCGCGCGGTCTTGGCGCGATCGGTCTCTGTGCGCACTTTCATGCCGGGCGACGGTGTGCGGATGCAGCTTGCGGCCAGCACCCGCTCGCCTTCGATCTCGACCATGCAGACGCGGCAATTACCGTCGGGCCGGTAGCCGGGCTTGGGCGAATAGCACAGATGCGGCAGCTTGATGCCGAGCCGGCGCGCGGCGCGGAAGATGGTCTCGCCGGCGCGAATATCGATCTCCCGATCGT